>DASQID010000601.1:0-7965 GCA_035631775.1 Acidobacteriota bacterium | reverse complement strand
GGCGAGGCGCGAGCGACGAGCTATACCCGGGGTGGTATGTGAGGAGCGAGCAACAAAGCCAGCGGGCCTGCGGGCCGCAGCCTGAAAGGGCGCGACGGTGCTCGCGCCAAAATGTGAATCTATTCTTGCGCCAGCCCTAAGCGTTGGCTCATGAGAAAGTGACCGGCAAGGCGATCATGAGGTGCTGCGTCTCGAGCAGACAGACAGCGGCTTTCAGCTTACAAGCACGCCGTCCGACAGGATGAGATGCGTACGGGTGAAAAAGCCACCCAAAGGCGCAAAGATGTGAAGGGGTGCCCCTCGTCAATCTGAATCGAGTGCTATCGCAGCCGGGAAAGAACCGAACGAACGGAGTTGCTGAACCCTTCAGGGTCGAGCGCTCGCTCAATCAAACGACTTTCCAGTTGACGCTTAAACAGAACAAGCCTCTCTTCAGGTGGAAGATCCCACCAGGCTGGAGACGGCTGGACTCGACCCCAGGAATCCCGCTCCCTGAAGGCGGATGCAGCCTCTTCGACCAGCAGATCCTTAAAGTCCCTCTTCATGAAGGAATCTCCGCGAGGCGCACACCCCTCTTCTGCAGGCAATCGGCCAGCAGCCTGCGGGCCCGGACGATATTCTGTAGGAACGTGTTCATCTTCATCCGCACCGCAGCAGCCGCCTCCCGATCCGACTGTGCAGCGCCGGACATACGAGCCAACAGGGCCCTGTAGGGCTGCCTTGGCAACCGGTCCACGCAATCCTTGATTGCCCTGGCAAGCGCAGGATCCGGCAGTTCCGGCTCGACACAGCCCTCCGGAAGGCCATCGAGGACAGTCAGATCCACCAGCCGGTCCTGCCTGTATCTCCGCATCTCCTCGAGGGCGACGTTGCGTCCCACTTTAAAAGCAAATTTCAGCGAAGCATTGAGGCCTTCGAGTTGCCGTTGAGGGTCCTGGGCCACGAGCCACATTCGCATGAGCGTCTCCTGAATGACCACCTCCACATCCACTACGCATGAGAAGCGACCGAGGCTGTGCCGCAGGGGTATTTCCACCATCCCCATCCACTCCGCGAACGCCTCGCGGTCTCCGGCACATGCGAGTCGAAACGCTCTCGCCAGGCGGTCAGACCGGCCTTCATCAGGCATAGGATGAATCCCCATCGACATCTGCCACGAATTGCACGAATTTCACGAAACAATCCATTATTCATATGCTTTTCGTTCGTGGAATTCGTGGCAGATTATCTCCATCAAGATTCGGAGCCCTTGGAGGGCCCGACTGTTATGTGCAGATCGACTTCCCGTCCGTTCTTCTGCCGCCAGGTCAGACGGGCGCCGCCGGACTCCCAGACACTGTGATCCTCGAGTTTCAGAGCCAGCCGGACCGTGACGCCGGCCTTGTGCGGTCCCGGCTTCGTGCTCCGGTCGCCCTGCACCCGGGCATCACCGGTGCTCCCATCGTCGAACCGGACTTGCACTTTCGCCTTATCGTTCGGCAGCAGGAAGCCCTCTTCCGGCACTTCAAACTCGAGGACGAGTATCGGACCTTCCAATCGGAGAACACGAGCCTTTGCCAGGTCCAGCCTGACTTCTGGGGGTTTTCTTGCAGAGAATCCGAGTCTGCCGAGAATAGTTGGCTTCACACTGGTTCTGCGGGAGAAAACCTGTGTTTGCATCACGTATCTCGGCGCCATGGGCGGCGATGCCTCCCCAACAGTGTGATCCCAAGCCATTGAGAGCTGTGAAAAGACTCCTGAATCCATCGGCATGGCAGCAGGCATCAGTCCCACTCCTTCCGCCGAGACTTCGGCAGGGAGTTCCACTGCAAGGCGCTCGCGCCGGCGAGGATCTTTTGGATCCAGTGTCGGGTCCTCGGAAATCGCAACCAGGCTTGTGCGACGGCTGGCAATTCCGTGCCGAAGACCGAGGTTTTCGATTCTCAGCTCGAGTGCCTCGGTTTCTTCACCTCGACCGGAGGCCGCCAGCAACAGTTCCAAATCCTCGATCGCGCCGCGTCCGAACAGTGCTCCTACTGGAAGAGGGGTCATTGCGGGCTTGGTGCATCCATCCGCCTCATGGGCTCCGGCGGGAATCTCAACCCGTCGAATCCATGCCTGTGGCGAACCCGCTTGCCTTGCATGGATCTCCAGCCATCCTCCCACGCCGGTTGTCTCGGCAATCAGAATGATGGGCTGTCCCGTCAAAACATCCTGGGGACGCTCGGGCACCACGGACACGAGAGCCGGCCCTTTGATTTCCAGATCAGTCAGGACCGGCCGTACGGTTGCCTGCAAGAGCCGCCGGGAAGCGGCGCAGGCATCGTCATTATCGCCTACCAGGATCTCGATCCCACGGCCTGCTCGGGCGGCTCCACGGGTGAGTGTGCGATTGGGCGCGGACCCTACTCCCACGACATGTAGCCGCGCGCCCGGAGCCAGCCTGCGCATGACTTCGCCGATCACCTCTCCCTCGAATCCGATGTAGCCGTCGCTGACAAGTACGACCTGGCGCTGGGAATCGGACCTCAGAGGCTTGAGCGCTTCCACAATCGCCCGGGTCATCTCCGTGGATCCGCCGGCCTGCAGTTCATCCAATTTCGCTATAGCATCGCGAACGGACAACGTTCCCGCCTCTACCGGTTTGAGAACAAGCCGTCTAACATCATTGGCGAAAGCAAGGATTTCGAACCGATCGCCGGGATCGAGGCTGCGCAGGAGCTGCTCCACCACGATCTTTGCCCGGTTCAGGGGCGTCCCCGACATGGATCCGCTGGCGTCGATCAGGACTGTCAGGTCGCGATGGAAACCTCGTTCGACAGCGCAGGGCGGAGTCAACGTGATGAGAACATAGCGGCCGTCGTCACAGGGGAGTCCCTTTCCTTCAACGAAGCGCACGCCGACCTCCTGTTGGGCCGCATTCCAGCGAACGACGAGGTCGCGATCTAGTCTGGCCTTTTCACTCAGAACTACCCGCACTCCGTTATCGACATTCGCCGCAGTGATTTCATGGCCGGGCGAATTCGGTTGAACCCTTTCCACCGGCCCGTCCGCCACGAAGAGGCTCGCGTCGAGTCGCGCTGGTATTCCCTCGCCGCCGGCCCGATCCACGTCGAGTCTGGCGGCATCCGGCACCCTCCCCTCCCCGCCTTCGTAGCGTATGCCCACAACTGTCGGGAAGCGATACTCCCATCGGGGCTGCTCTTTCCCTTCGCCCGGCAGGAAGAACAGCGTCTGAAGCACGTCGATCTCAACCTCCGCCGCCTCCCCCGGCGGCAAGCTGCCCAGCTTTTGCGTAAATGTGTCCGCCCGGTCCTGTTCCAGCAATGCAGCCGGACGCCCCTCAATGAGCGCATTCTGATATTCGCGCCGCGCCTCCTCGCGCCTGCGAACTTCACCGTGTATCACCCGCTTCCCCAGGCGAACCGTATAGCCGATGACGGCGCCATTTGCGGGTAGAGGGAGCGTATATAGAACTTCCAGCGGCTCCGCATATGGATTGGTATAAGTCTGCGTGAATGTCGTGGACGCCACACCGCCCTCGGCGTGTGCCGCGATCCGTGCTGATTTCAACGGATAAGTGCGGCCGTCGACGGAGACAAGCCCGGAGGCTCCCGTTGAATAGGTAATCGGAATTGTGCTGGTACTCGGCATTTTCGTCCTCCCCTTTGATCCTGCATCGCCGTCCCGGAACGGGTTTGCGGCGCTATGCGGGATAGTTCAGTCAGATATGAGTCGGGGAGCCAGTTTTGTGACAGCGCACGGGAAGAACTACCACAAATTCGGCGTTCCTCCGCGTATTTTGAGTCCAGGCGGTCGGCTTTCAGAAGCCCACTGCCGAGACTCAAAGACTCCAGACATCTCAAAGATCACGAGGTTGTCGGCCGTGTCCAACTCAGCGAGGAAGGATCTTCTGGATGTCTTTCCAGCCGAGGAGAATGACATGGTTGTCCTCGAGCAGCTTCTTGAACGGGGCGCCGGTCAATACGTCGAAATCACGCTGCCGCCAGGCGCTGCCGAAGGCCGGGTGGCCCTCCGTGATGGCCTGCAGTTCCGCATCATCATGTCCGAGGTGAACGATAAGCTCGGTCAGACCCGGTTTTAGTCCCTTCACGATCCCGGCATAGTATTCGGGCCACTGCTCGGATTTCCAGCTTTCCGTCGCCATTGCATAGGCATCGGGGAATATATCGGTCTCCCTGATGAGGCTCTTGAATGCAGCGGACGCCGTAACAAGTGGCAGGGCAAAGAAGGGCACTCCATATTCCCTTGCGACCTTGACGTAGGCTGGAAAGAATGCGGGCGAGAACAGTGTGCCCATATGGCTATCGAGGTGGCTCGGATGGATTCCTGCCTTGACCGCGAGATCCACCTGGGCACGGATCTCGCGCTCCACCTCTTCCGGTTTGGCATTTTTCATGGTCATAGGCGGTCCCGGATGCAGCCAGCCGTACAAATCCAGCAGGCCGGGGACTTCTCCCCTGGAAGCCACCGGACCCCAGCGGTATTGCTTCCATTCGCTGTTCATGGTCAGATGGATCCCCAGATCCGCATCCGGGTGCCCCTTGGCATAGGCAGCGGCTTCCGTAAACCACGGGCAGGGCACCATGATGCTCGCCGAGCTTGCGGCCCCTCGGTCGAGGGCAGTGAAGCTGGCTCCATCGACTGAGTGAGCCAGTGCGAGGTCGTCCGCGTGAATTATCAACAGCCTGGAATCCGGCGGTAACCCAGCTTTTCCGCAGTTGTCTTCGAGTTTTGCGCAAGTGCGAATGCCGGGTGTAGTGCCACAACGATAAGGCCAACAGCGACCATTTTGTAACGGGCATCCTTATGCATTCTTCCCTCCATGCCGGTGACCTGCTTTGGGCATCCATGTGGCGGCGGGTCAGTAACCTGGTCACTGACCCGTCCGCACAGGAGTCACGCGCGACCGCTCTGAGCTGGCGCGTGATTGTTCTTCAGCAGAAAAGTCGGAAGCTCGCTTCCGCGTGGACTCCAGTGGGGATACGCTAGGATGCGCAGACCATCGAAACCCATGTCAACGCAATCGATTCAAGGCAAACGCATATGCTCCCACCGATACCGCTTCGCTGGTGCCCAAACGGGATATGCCCACGGCCGTGCGCTTGACCGGATCGTACAAGATCCTGCGCGTGGATCCCGGCACGTCGATCTCACGCACCTCGCTTTGCAGGAATTGCTTGCACTGGATTGGATCTTCAATGTTGAACGCCTGTGGGATAAGCCGGCGGGGCGGTTTTCCTGTCATTTCATAGACATCGTTCATGGCATCCACGAGGGCCGGAAGGAAAAGCGGATGCGCGCCGGAGATGCCCCCGCCGATCACCACCAGACCATCCACCAGGGTCAGCGCCTGCGCAACCGCGTCGCCAGCGACTTCCCCGAGTCGTCGGAAAGCTTCGATCGCGGCTGGGCGGTTGCCGTCCGCCTTACCGATCCCGATCTCGTAGATGGTCTTTGGTTCGGGAGATTGATCGATGGGAATGCTTGCCAGTTGCGCGTAAACACGACACACTGCCCGAATCGACGCTCCCTCCTCAGCATTCACCGAGGGGGTGAGTTTATTGCGCAGCACCCATACTTCGCCCGCGGCAGAATTGTCGCCGGCAAACAACTCCCCCTCCCGCACGATACCTCCGCCAAGCCCGGTGCCGAGCGTGATCCCGAACAGATTCCTGTACCGCTTCGGGCTGCCCGCGGCTTCAAGCAGGCCGTTGACATAAGGGAGGAAGCCGCCAATTGCTTCCCCATAGACGAACAGGTCGCCGTCGTTGTTGAGAAAAACCGGGACACTGAATCTCTCTTCAAGCATGGGTCCGAGAGCGACGCCGCCACGGAATCCGGGGAGATTGCCGAGATCGCCGATGATCCCGGCGGGATAATCCGCCGGGCCGGGAAAAGCAAAACTGATTGCAGCCGGCGGCGCCGGCAATGCCGCCTCGACAAATTCAAACCCGCGCGCGATATTGGCCAGGCACTGCTCCAGATTGTCAGCGTCGGAGGGTATCGTTATCGGGCCGACCAGTATGCGGTTGCCGCGAATGGCCGAAAACTTAAGGTTCGTGCCGCCCGCATCGAGCGTCATCACGATACGGGAATCGGTATCGAATCTCGTAGGCATGGGCTCTCTCCGTTTGCGCAGCGCTCTGCACCATTGACATTCAAGTCCAGGATCGTTCAGTAAGCATGAAATTCTCTCCTCTGCACCTTGACCTCTGGACGATGGCGCGAGGAGCTGCAATCCACGGTCTACACCAGAGACTCGAGGATCGGTTCAAGTTCCATGATGTCGCGAATGTGATGGTCCGCGCCGTCTGCCGCATTCGAGTCCCGGACCAGAACCGTGACCATTCCCATGCATCGCGCAGGCCTGATGTTGATCAGCGAATCCTCGACAAAGACGCATTCCTCAGGGCGGGCGGAGATGTATTCCAGGGCCTTCAGGTACGCACGGCGGTCCGGCTTATTGATGAACTCCAAAGCGTGTATATCGATGATGCGTTCGAAATGGCGGATGATTCCCAGGCGCGCCAGTACCCGACGGGCATGGGGCGCATCCGCATTGGTAAAAATCACTTTCCCCAGGGACGTCCGGGCGAGCATGCGGTCGAGACCGGGATCATAGCCGATATAATTTGCCAGGGGCAGATCGTGTACAAAGGAGAGGAATTCGTCAGGATCGATGCCGTAGTAATGTCGGAGAGCGCTGAGCGTCGTGCCGAAGGCTCTCAAAAAGTCGTCGCGCTTGCGGCTGACCTCAGTAGGGTGCATGCCCAGACGTTCCATCATGTAGAGATTGATTCTGTCGCCGATGGCCTCCCAGAGTCCGGAGGATTGCGGGTAAAGGGTATTGTCAAGATCGAATAAGACGAAACGGATCATCTGCTCCGTGTCCTCAGTGTATGCGTGTTGACCTCAATGGCTCAATCCTATCGTTTCTTCGAGTTCATCCAGCACGCTTCCGGTCTGCGCTCGAAGTTCGATGAAATCGTAAAGTCTCCGATCCATCAGATGAGAGGAAACCACCTTTCCCAGTGCCGCCAGCATCGATTCACGCAAATTCGGGATCTCCTGCTCCAACTGCTGGAGGAGAAGCCGGACGCGCCTGCGCTTGAGATTGTCCTGGGACCCGCACAGATTGCAGGGGATGATCGGATATTTCTGCAAGTCCGCGAAGGCCGCAATATCCTGTTCCCAGCAGTAAGCAAGCGGACGTATTACCGTGTTGCGCCCGTCCTCACTCCTCAGCACGGGTGGCATCGTTTTCAGGGCACCGTTGAAAAAAAGATTCAGCAAAAAGGTCTGCAGGATGTCGTCGGCGTGGTGGCCGAGAGCGATTTTGCTGCAGCCCTCCTCGACCGCGACATTGTATAGGATGCCGCGCCTCAGCCGCGAACAGAGCGAACACGTTGTGTCGCCCTCGGGAACAATGCGTTTGACGATGCTGAAGGTGTCCTTCTCTACGATTCTAAAAGGGATCTTCTGGGCTCTCAGGTACTCTGGGAGTACGTTCTCCGGAAATCCCGGCTGTCTCTGATCCAGGTTGACGGCCAGGAGATCGAAGTGAACAGGAGCCCGCACCTTCAACAGCTGAAGCAGGGTGAGCATCGTGTAACTGTCCTTGCCGCCGCTCAGACATACCATCACACGGTCACCGTCCACGATCATGCCGAAGTCCACTATCGCCTGGCCTGTCGCGCGCAGAAGCCGTTTCCGGAGTTTCTGCCTCGTATCCATTGCCCTTCCCCGGGTCAAGAGGGAGAATTCTATCAGACCGAGTGTGTCAGATCTTCAAAATCAGAATCAAGCAAGCACCGGCCGTGGTCAAAATGCCGGGGCGCCTCCCCGTTTCCAAATGACTGCAGGAGATGGAATGGAAATTCGAGAGTGTCTCCTTTTGAGGTGTTAAAACAAGGACATGCGGAGCAGGCTTGACTTCAGCCCACTCGTCATGCCACCGTGTCC
>DASQID010000600.1:0-3775 GCA_035631775.1 Acidobacteriota bacterium | reverse complement strand
GACTGGGGGTGGGGCTTCTTTGCGGACTGGCCAACGGGGCGCTGGTCTCATGGGGAAAGCTGCCTCCCTTCATCGCGACCTTAGGTATGATGAGTGTCGCAAGAGGAGCGGCCCTGCTGTACACAGACGGGAGGCCGGTGTCCGGCTTTCCTGCTTCCTTCCGATGGATATCGACGGGGGTGATTGCTCAAGTACCTTCTCCCGTGATCCTGATGGCGGTGATTTACGCCGTTGCCCACTTCGTTCTCACCCGCACCAAGCTGGGGCGGTACACCTATGCCATGGGCGGCAATGAGGAAGCCGCGATCCTCTCCGGTGTGAGCGTCAAGGTATATAAAATGTGGGTATATGGGTTCTGTGGGAGCTTCAGCGGATTGGCTGCTATTATCCTGACCGCCCGCCTAAATTCGGCTCAGCCCATAGCGGGGATGATGTATGAATTGGACGCCATTGCCGCGACGGTTATCGGCGGGACTAGCCTGATGGGCGGCGAGGGCACGATTCCGGGTACATTGATCGGGGCTCTGATTATGGGGGTCCTGCGCAACGGGCTGAACATTTTAGGAGTATCCTCTTTCGTTCAGCAAATTGTGATCGGCTCCGTCATTGTGATAGCGGTCCTCGCAGATATGGCCTTGAAGAATAAGCGGAAGTGAACTCCGGCAAAGGACAATTACCATGAAAGCACGCTTCTTCTGCCTAGTTTGCGGTTTGTTGCTGGCGTTTTCCTCTCTGTGCTGCCAACGCCGGGAGGGCACATCGGTCAGTGGACCGACTGTTGCGCTCGTGGTGAAGACGGTTAATCACCCCTATTTCATTGATATGCAGCAGGGGGCGGAGGCTGCGGCAAAGCGGCTCGGCGTCAACCTGATCGTGCAGGGCGCGGAGCGGGAAGTGGACATAGAAAAACAGATGCAGATCGTAGAAAACCTGATCCAGAAAAAGGTGGATGCGATTTGTCTGGCGCCCAGCGGCTCCAGGGAACTCGTTCCTGCTGTGGTGAAGGCCAACCGGGCCGGAATTCCCGTGATCATCCTGGACACGAGAATTGACCCGGCGACGTTACGCGAGGCGGGCGGCAAGGTGGTCACCTTCATCGGCTCCGACAATTACGAAGGCGGCAAGGTGGCAGGGGCCCAAATTGTCCAGCTGCTCAAGGGCTACGGAAGCGTGGCGATCCTGGAGGGCATCCCCGGACACGAAACAGGGGATGCCAGACGCAGGGGTTTTCACGCGGTCGTGGATCAGGTCCCGGGAATAAAAGTAGTCGCGTCGCAAACTGCCAACTGGGAAAGGGACCAGGGCTTCAACGTCTTTCAAAACATGCTTCAGGCTCACGCCGACATTCAGGCACTGTTCGCGTGCAGTGATCTGATGGCTCTAGGCGCTATTGAGGCCATCGCCGCCGCGGGTAAGACCGGCCAGATCGTTGTGGTCGGGTTCGATGCGGTGAAGGATGCTCGCGATGCGATTCGACACGGCACCATGGCGGCATCCGTGGCCCAGCATCCGGATGAGATGGGGCGACTTGGGGTGGAGAGCGCTTACCATGTTCTCCGGGGCGATAAGGTGCCTGATTACCTTCCGGTCAAAATCGAATTGATCACCAAGCAAAACCTCGAATAGCCGAATTCTGTCTTTGCGTCTTCGTCCTGGTTTTGTTAAAAAGCCAGCGCTAAGGCGCGAACACTCCAAGGAATCCAAATGAAGAGGCAGTAGCTCATGCAAATCAAGACCTTGAAGAGCCCATCCGATACCTTCGATCTGGAGTTCCGGCAGGATAGAACCTTTGATCTGGTGGGTTTCGGATTGAATGCCGTGGATCATCTGTGCGTGGTTCCGCAGTATCCTCGTTTCGATTCAAAGACTGCAATTCTTCATTATGAGAAGCTCGCCGGAGGCCAGGCTGCCACAACCGTCAGCTTTGTCGCCCGCATGGGCATGAAAGGGAAGTACATAGGGAAGGTGGGCTCGGACGACCTCGGTCAGTTCTCCCTGCAAAGCCTGAGATCGGAGAAGATCGATACCTCCGCCGTACTGGTGGAGCAGGGAGCGCGAAATCAGTATGCCTTCATCATCGTGGACAAGGGATCGGGAGAACGGACCATTCTGTGGGAACGGGATCCAAGGCTGAGTTTTCGCGAGTCAGAGCTGAAGAAGGAAGATGTCTGTGCTGGAAAGGTTCTTCACCTCGATGGCCACGATCACCTGGCTGCAATTCGGGCGGCGACATGGGCCCAGGAGCAAGGCATACCCGTCGTCATTGATCTGGATAAGGTGGTCCCTCAAACCGAAGAGTTGATTTCCAAAGTGGATTTCCTGATTACCAGCTCGAATTTCCCTCCCGACTTCACAACAATCGATGACCCGATCGATTCGCTCCTGGCCCTGAGGCAGTACTGCAGCGGGTTTCTGGCAGTCACTCTCGGAGCCCGTGGCGCCATGGCGGTGATCGGCAATGAATGTATCCGCTTCCCGGCCTTCAAGGTTCATGCCGTCGACACCACCGGAGCGGGGGATATCTTTCATGGCGGATTCATCTATGGGCTTCTGCAGAACTGGCCGTTGGAACGAATCATGGCCTTTGCCAATGCCGCTGCCGGGCTCAACTGCACGCATCTTGGGGCGCGTTCAGGAATACCTCCCCTCGCCGAGATTCTGAAACTCGCCGACGCTGCCGAATCCGCTCACTCCTGAGGACGTGTGTAGAATCAACGTCGCAATTGGCACGAAAAGAAAAACCACCTGTGGTGCCGGCCATCAGACCGGCGTTTCCGGGGGGTCTGATGACCACCCGCACATGACCACATACTGGCAACATCTCCTTTGTGTGAGGACCCTTGGCCCGCACGACAAACGCGCCAAACGGCTCCCGCAGCATGTGATAAACTTGTACCTGGGGCGATATGAAAACCATTTTCTTTCTGGACGTCGATACGCAAAAGGATTTCATACTTCCCGGCGGTGCGCTTTACGTGCCGGGAGCCGAGCGCCTCATCTCGAAATATCGGCGGCTGTTCGATTTTGCGAGGAAGAACGACATCACGATTCTGTCAAGTGTTGATGCCCACACTCCGGATGACCCTGAATTCAAGGAATTCCCGCCGCACTGTGTGCAGGGTACGGAGGGCCAGCGAAAGATCGACGACACGCTGCTGCCTCGCCCACTTGTCCTCGAAAACAAGGCCATCGACAGAAATCTGATTGAAGCGGTACGCAAGCATCAACAGATCATCGTGCAGAAGCAGACACTCGACGTATTCGACAATCCGGTTACAGAGAAGCTGTTGCGCGCGCTGCCGGCACGCGCGATCGTCTTTGGTGTTACCACGGAATATTGCGTCGCGAAAGCGGCTCTCGGCCTGCGCAGGCTGGGCGTCAAGGCTGCTGTTGTGACCGACGCTGTGCGCGCGCTCGCGCCCAAAAGCGGTGAGGCTGCAATCGAGGAGATGCGCACGGCAGGCTGTGAATTCGTCACGGTCGAGACCTTGATGGGTGTATATGCGGTCTGAGGCCGAGCGCCGGAATGACCCTTGGGGCTCGCTCAGGAATAACTTGTCATTCTGCTGCAGGCCCCCAGGCCCGCTGGAAAGGCGCGAGCAACGAGCTATACCCGGGGTGGTATGTGAGGAGCGAGCAACAAAGCCAGCGGGCCTGCGGGCCGCGGCCCGAAGGGGCGCGGCGGCGGGCGGGCATCTGCTTCGTTGCCGCTCCTCGACGATATACACCGATATCGCCTGCGTCGCGGCGCCTCGCATCTGCCCGCCCCAGGAGC
>DASQID010000599.1:0-3196 GCA_035631775.1 Acidobacteriota bacterium | reverse complement strand
GCGAGAAGGGTCGGAGCCACGAAGTTTATCGGCTATGAGCGGCTCGAAACCGACAGTGTGCTGCGCGCCATCCTCAAGGACGAGCGGATGGTGAAAGAGGCGGTGGAAGGCGATGAAGTCGAAGTCGCGCTGGATGTCACGCCGTTCTATGCTGAAGGTGGGGGGCAAGTTGGCGACCAGGGCGTGTTGGTTGGGCCGGAGGGACAGGTTGAAATCAAGGAGACGACGAGAGCTGTGCCGACGTTGATTCTTCACAAGGGTACGGTGAGCAAGGGCCGTATCCGCGAAGGGGAACAGCTGCACATGACTGTCAATGCCACGACCAGACAAGACGCCGCGAGGAACCATACAGCCACCCATCTGGTCCATGCGGCGTTGCGGGATATGCTCGGTCCACATGTAAAACAATATGGCTCGCTGGTTGGGCCGAATCGGCTCCGGTTCGACTTCGCCCATTTCAGACCGCTCTCCTCGCGGGACATTGACGATATTGAAACCGTGGTCAATGACGAGGTCCGAAAGAATGAACGAGTACAGACCGAAGTGATGAGCATTCAGGATGCTGTGGCCAAGGGTGCATTGGCATTCTTCGGAGACAAGTATGGTGAGCAGGTTCGGGTGGTGACCGTCGAATTCTTCAGCAAGGAATTGTGCGGGGGTACCCATTGTCAGCACACCGGAGAAATCGGGCTCTTCCGCATTGTGTCGGAAACCGGAGTGGCGGCCGGCGTGCGGCGTATCGAGGCCCAGACCGGGAGCAGCGCGTTTGCCCTGATGAAGAAACTTGAAGCGGATATTCGCGAGTTGTCCGACCTCTTGAAAGTTGGGCAGTCTGAACTGGTCGCCAAAACCCGCAAGGTCATGTCCCAGCTGAAGGATAAGGAACGCGAGCTTGAGGAGCTGAAGCTCAAGATGGCCAGCGGGTCGGCCGCGACTTCGACGGCGAAGACAATCGCTGGTGTTCAAGTACACGTGCAGCGCACGGATGGATTAGATGTGAACGGGATGCGAGCCTTGGCCGATCAATTGCGGGACAAGCTACAGAGCGGGGTTGTGGCCCTTGGCGGTGCAACCGAAGACGGCAAGGTGTCATTACTCGTGGTTGTGACGAAAGATCTTATCGGCAAGCTCAAAGCCGGGGATCTCATCAAAGTGATGGCGGCCGAAGTGGGGGGGACCGGCGGCGGCCGGCCGGAAATGGCCCAAGCCGGCGGGAAGGATCCCTCCCGGTTGGATGCCGCGCTCGAAAAGGTTTTTGGTCTGGTCGAAACCTCCCTCCAGCGGTACACTCATGGCTAGTCGCATTCTCGCATTGGATTACGGGACGAAGCGGATCGGCGTCGCCCTGAGCGATGAACTCGGGTGGACGGCGCAGCCGCTCGAGACATTCGAACGGCGGACCCTCGACCGCGACATCGCACATATTGCTTCCCTGATACAGTCGCACGAAGTGGGGAAGGTGGTGTTGGGGCTGCCGTTGCAGTTGGACGGGCGTGAAGGCCCCGCGATCCACGCGATGCGTGAGTTTGCGACCAAACTCGAGCAGGGCGTCTCCGTTCCTCTCGTCTTGTGGGACGAACGGATGACGACCAAGGCGGCGGAGGATTTATTAATCGCTGCCGACGTCAGCCGGAAAAAGCGGAGAGGGGCGGTCGATCGAGTGGCGGCCGCCATCCTGCTTCAAAGTTATTTAGCAAGTCTCGAATCAGCGCCAATGACGGAGCCATGGACAGAGGCTCAAGCTGATTCGTCGATGGTAGAGACATCTGATGAAGCCAAAGGGCATTCTCGGTCTGCTGCTGGTCGCGGTCATCGCTCTCGGCCTGGCCGCATATCAGGCGATTCGGTGGGCTGAAGGGCCTGCCGTTCCCCCGCAAGAGCATCCCCCCTCAAAAATCGTCGTCATTCCGGATGGCGCGTCGTTTCAGCAAGTCGCGGCATTGCTCGAACGGGAACGGTTGATCAAGAGTCGGTCGGCGTTCGTACTGATCGGCAAGTCGCAATCTGCTGATCGGAAAATACGTGCGGGCGAATATGAGTTGAATGCCAGCATGGTTCCAGCGGAAATCTTATCAAAGCTGCTGTCCGGCCAGGTGGTGCTCCATCCGATCACGATTCCTGAAGGGCTGAGCATTGCTCAAATAGCTGATCTGCTGGCACAGCAGGGTGTCGCAGATCGAGAGGAATTCCTGCGCCTTACGAAAGACAAGGCGTTCGCTGCGTCCCTTGGAATCAAGGCAGACACGCTGGAAGGCTATCTCTATCCCAATACCTATAAGTTTCCACGTGAGGTGAAGCCGAAAGAGGTTGTGGTCACAATGGTTGACCATCTTCGCCAGGTGTTCGGGCCGGACTTGCAAGCAAGGGCGCAGGACCTGAAGATGACGGTGCACGAAGTCTTGACGCTCGCATCGATCATTGAAAAGGAAACCAGTTCAAACGGCGAACGTCCCGAGATCTCGGCGGTCTTTCACAACCGCTTGAGGAAGCGCATTCCGCTTCAGAGCGACCCGACTGTGATTTACGGCCTGCCGAATTTCGACGGCAATCTCCGCAAGAAGGATCTATTCAATCCAAGCCCGTACAACACCTATCGTTGGGCAGGCTTGCCGCCCGGGCCGATTGCGAATCCTGGAGGTCAGGCGATTCGGGCGGCGCTCTATCCCTCCAACTCCCGGGCTCTCTATTTCGTGTCGCGCAATGACGGCACGCATCAGTTCTCCGCTACGTTGGCTGAGCACAACGAAGCAGTGGAGAAGTATCAAAAGCGGCCGTTCCGGCCGGTGACGCATCCCCGCACGTGATTACGCACACGTCTGCCGTATGATTCCGCTTCATCTCTCCGAACAGAATTGGTATAAGACAGCCCCATGACTACTCGCGAGTGGAACCTCCCTGCCCTGATCGATCACACTCTCCTCCGTCCGGACGCGACGAAACAGGAGGTGTTGCGCCTGTGCCAAGAGGCGAAGCGGTTCGGCTTCGGAGTGGTGTTTGTCCCGCCCTGTTATGTGGACGAGGCAGTGGCAGCCGTCGCAGGCTCGGGGATCCGCGTGGGGATTCCGATCGGATTTCCGTTGGGCGGGCACACAACGGGGAGTAAAGTAGCGGAAGCGCTCGAAGCCGTCGCTCGCGGCGCTCGGATCCTGGATATGGTGATCAACGTGAGCCGGCTGAAGTCGGGTGATCATGACTA
>DASQID010000598.1:0-5864 GCA_035631775.1 Acidobacteriota bacterium | reverse complement strand
CGATCGTGGATCCCTTCGCTGTCCCTCACCAGGAGCAAGGGATCTCGCTGGGACTCAGTTTGGAGGTGGCCGGTCGTCGCATCGTATATTCAGGAGATACCGGCTGGACCGAGGAATTGATAGCGCGATCGGCAGACGCAGACCTCTTTATCTGTGAGTGCAGCTTTTACGAGACCCGCATTCCAACCCATCTTGATTACCCGAGACTGGACCAAAACCGCCGACGTTTTTCCGCTCAGCGCATGGTTTTGACGCACCTGGGGCAAGAAGTCCTGGCACACAAGGGTGAAATTGACATGGATCTCGCCAGCGATGGTCTAGTAATCGAACTGTGACACGCAACCTCGCCGCCGGGCCAGCTTCCTCGATCCCGAAGATCGACCACAATACAATGGCTTGGCCTCTCGGCGGCAGGGAGGAAACTAAACAAGCCTCGCCTGGAAGGCGAGAGGTTAGAGCTGTGTCGCCTGAAGGCGAGGGGTTTCCACCATCCTTCATCGGGACACCAGGAATCCGATTTGTTGCATATTTCAACGATGTCCGTTGCAAATCTCAACAGAGACTCAATCCATAGCAATTGAGAGTCTTACACGAATCCCATGAGCCAAAAGTGATGAATTGTTGAATTATTAAACGCCGCAACGCGCCCACATTTTCGCCGCAGTTTTCACCGAGTGATCCATCTTCTGTAATCTCAATGTGTTATTCGAAATCAGCAGACACTCCATCTTCTGGCACGAAAGTTTCATATAGGAGTGCGGCAGTAAACTATGGCGCACTCATATGGTGATGATCTCAAACATAACCAAGGAATAAAGCCATGACACCTCTACTAGTGGTTGCAACCATCGTCATCTTCCTGTGTGCGGACTGGGTCGTTCAGCGCGTGAGAGCCAAGCGAAGCGCTCCCGCGATTCCCGAACCTAAGACGGCAGGTAAATCCTATCCCCTGCGGATTCCGGAGGGGGTCTTCTTTGCGAAGTCCCATACCTGGCTGAATCTCTTCCCTTCCGGGAAAATACGCCTGGGCGTTGACGACTTTGTGGGCAGCGTGCTCGACAGTCCCGAGGTCAGTTTCATGAGGACCGCCGGCGAGACTGTGGAAAAAGGCGATCCGCTGCTGATGCTTCTCGAGGGAGACCGCCGGCTGATAGTGCGCTCACCGATTTCGGGCACCATAGTGGCGCTCAATCCTGAGCTCGAGAAGAAGCCCAGCCTGATGCGCGACACTCTCTTCAGCAACGGATGGGCTTACACAATTCAGCCCGACCGGGCTGAGGAACTGCGGACCCTGATGCTGGGCGAGGAGAGTCGCACGTGGATGGGCAGGGAATTCAGCCGGCTGCGTGACTTGCTTGCGGGTTCCGGCGCGCAGGGAGCGCTGGCTCCTGCAGCCCTGCAGGACGGCGGCACTCCTGTGGCCGGAGTACTGAGGCACCTGGATGCGTCGGTGTGGAAGAAGTTTGAAGACGAATTCCTGAAGATCCAGTAACCGGAGACGTCAAGACCATGATCTCACGAAAGGCAATGTTAATAGATATCACGCTTTGTGTAGGCTGCAACGCATGCCAGGATGCGTGTAAAGAAAAGAATCACCTGGCGGGAGGCAAGGAGAACGCCCTTTCGGCAACCGCATATACAGCTCTCGAGGAGCATGACGGAGTGTTTGTGCGCCGCATGTGTCAGCACTGTGAAGAGCCGACCTGTGCCTCCGTATGCCCGGTTGGGGCCTTCACCAAGACTGCCCTGGGACCGGTCCTGTATGACGAGAGCAAGTGCATTGGTTGCCGCTACTGCATGCAGGCCTGCCCATTTCAGGTGCCGCGCTACGAATGGAGCAGCACCAAACCGCGGGTCCAGAAATGCCGCCTGTGCGCCGATCGGCTTGCCGAGGGACGCCCAACCGCGTGCGCCGAGGCCTGTCCCACCGGCGCGACGAAGTTCGGCGATCGCGATGAACTTGTCCGCGAAGCCGTCTCCCGAATAAACGCCGAACCCGACAAATATGTACACAAGATTTACGGACAGGAGGAGATCGGCGGCACTTCCATTCTCTACATTACTTCCGTGCCGTTCGAGAAGCTCGGCTTCAAGACCCAGCTCGACAAGGCCCCGCTGCCGAACCTCACCTGGAATGCGCTCGAGAAAATCCCGGGCATCGTGAGCGTGGGCAGCGTGTTCCTCGCAGGAATCTGGTGGATTACCAGCCGGCGCGACGAAGTTGCCCGGGCTGAGGGCAGGGGCTCGAAGACGGAGCGCAACGGCAGGAGTCTCTAGACTTTCATGGCAATTTTTGCGATTGAGGATTCATATGCGTAAGTTATTCTCAAAAATCACCTTCTGGAAGGCAGTGGCCGCTCTCATCCTGGCTGCCGGGGCTTACTCGTTCTACGTACGGTGCACGCGCGGGCTGGGAGGATCGACTCATCTTAGTGACCAGTTCCCGTGGGGACTGTGGATCGGCTTTGACGTGCTCTGCGGTGTCGGCCTCGCAGCCGGAGGATTCGCCCTGTGTGCAACGGTTCACATTTTCAATGTGAAGAGATTTGAACCAATCCTCCGACCGACAATCCTCACGGCCTTTCTCGGCTACCTGCTTGTCATCGTGGGGCTGCTT
The DNA here is from genome assembly GCA_035631775.1 of Acidobacteriota bacterium. Lineage (GTDB taxonomy): Bacteria > Acidobacteriota > UBA6911 > UBA6911 > UBA6911 > DASQID01. The sequence continues at coordinate 3,247 of DASQID010000598.1, read as the reverse complement.
ATTGACCTAGGCAGGACGTTTCAGATCTGGCATGCGATCATCATGTGGAATCCCCATTCGGTGATGTTTGAGGTGGCATGGTGCGTGATGCTTTATACGACCGTGCTCTCGCTCGAGTTTGCGCCGGTCGTCCTGGAAAGACTCAAGTTGGTGCGCACACTGAAGATCTTGAAAAAGCTCTCGATACCGATCGTGATCCTGGGCGTCCTGCTCTCGACCCTTCATCAGTCATCGCTTGGATCCTTGTACCTGATCGTTCCCTACAAACTATATGCGCTCTGGTACTCGCCCTATTTGCCCCTTTTCTTTTTTATATCGGCCCTGGCGGTGGGCTGCGCCATGGTGATCTTCGAGTCTTTTCTCAGCTCCCGCGCGTTCAGGAAGAGCCTGGAGATGGGCATCCTGTCGCAGGTCGGCAGGATCGCCGTGGTTGTTCTGGCCGTTTACCTGACGATGCGCTTCATGGACATTTACAACCGGCACATTCTGTCGCTGTTGTTCGTCCCCCGCACCGAGACACTCATGTATTGGGCGGAGATGATCGTCGGTGTGATTGCGCCTCTGATTCTTCTGTCGTTTCCTGCCGCGCGCAGGAGCAGGACGGGACTGTTTCTGGGCTCGGTGATGATAATTCTCGGATTCGTGATGGATCGATTGAACATCACGATTACCGGCATGGAGGCATCAGCCGGCACACACTACGCGCCTTCCTGGATGGAGGTGTCCATCACAATGGCGATTGTGACTGCCGGTTTTATTGCCTTTGGCCTGGCGGCAAAATATCTCCCGTTGTTCGAGCATGAGCCGGTGGTTCAGCCGGCAACGCTACCCAAGCAGCTGCCGGAAGCATGGATCGAAGATTTGACACTCGTATCGGAACAATATCAAGCCTGAATAACCGGGTAATCACATGAATTCCTCAAACAAGACCTGGCACATCGTTCCACCTGAAGAAATGCGCTGCGTTTGGATGACAGCGGGCGTGATCTCCTACCAGTTGTGCGACCGGGAATTCGAATGCGACAGATGTCCACTGGATGCGGCGATCCGGAACCACCTGCCAAGAACCACCTCCCGTCGTGACGACAACGGTGCCACGCGGCCGAATCACACGCAGGAAGAAGGGCTGCGGGAGGATCGCCTTTACGCCCGGAATCATTGCTGGACCAAGCAAATCGGTCCCGGCCTCGTACGGATCGGGATTGAGCCCGGACTGAGCTCCGCCCTCCTCGCCCCCAAGGCAGTGGTCTTCCCGTCGACCGGCCAGCACATCTATCACGGCCAGATCAGCTTCTGGATCGTGATGGAGGGTGGGACGCTTCCCGTCGAGTCACATTTGGATGGGATCATCCGGGGTACGAATCATGAGCTCTCCGGCCAGCCGCATCTCTTGTGCCGCCAGCCCTTCGACAAAGGCTGGCTGCTGGAGGTGGAGGCGGACGCGCCCGCGCTGGAAGAGGCTGCGCTTCTTAACCGCGAACAGGCAGACTCGAAGTACGGCGTTGACCAGGACAAGTTTCTCGCCTTACTCCACAATGCGACTTCGAGCGGATGTCACCAGGTCGGAACCACCCTGGTAGACGGAGGACAACGCCTACGCAATATCGCCGACATAATCGGACCGGATAAGTACTTCTCGCTTTTAAAAAAGGCATTCTGCTAAGGTTTGTGTCGGGATTCCTTGGCACCTTTGTTTACCAACGGTGGCTTTTGAGAAACCCGCCGCTTAGGCGCCCACGACGCTAAAAGCGAATCCTCAAGATGATTTTTAACTTCTTAGTTGTCGGAACTGATAGTTAACCCAGCGCTTATTTATCAAGCAGCAACTCCTACCTCTCCTCGAACCATTCATGGTACGATTCCCCCGCTCGGGATGTAGGATTTATGCCGGTAGGTCATGCGTTTTGTTCGAACATTGACATTCCGAGTCCTCGTCGGCTCCTGCTTTCTGTTGATAACCCTATTCGGGGTGTATTCCTACATTTCCATCCGATACAGCACCAACCAGATGATGGCGCAGGTAATCGACAGCGCCAGCCGGGTCAGCGATGTGATCAAGAAATCCACCCGGTACAGCATGCTGATGAATCGCAACGAGGATGTCTACCAAATCATAACCACGATCGGGCAGGAACCGGGAGTCGAGGGGATAAGGATTTACAACAAGCGTGGCGCAATCATCTTCTCCACGGACAAGACAGAGGAGCTCAAGCAGGTAGATATGCATGCGGAGGCCTGCTTTGTTTGTCACGAAAGTGACAAGCCGCTCCAGTCCCTTCCTATAGATAACCGCGCGCGGATCTACACATCAGTCACCGGGCACCGCATCGTTGGTCTCATCAATCCGATACGAAACGAACCCTCATGCTCCACGGCAGCCTGCCATGCTCATCCGGAGGACAAGACCGTTCTAGGCGTCCTCGATGTGCGGATGTCCCTGGAGCAGATTGATGCCAACATCGCCAAGGCGCGGCGGCGGCTGACGTATTACAGCGCGGTGATAACGTTGATCGTGATGTTATCTTCCGGGCTTTTCCTGTTCGTGATGGTTCACCGTCCGGTCAGGGGGCTGATGGAGGGCACGAGGCAGATATCGTCGGGCAACCTCGATTACGAGATTCCTCTCAGAAGCAAGGATGAAATCGGCGAATTGGCGGCTGAATTCAACAAAATGACGCATGTCCTGCGCAAGGCCGAAGAGGAGAACAGCACGTGGGCGGCCACCATGGAGAACCGCGTCCGCGAAAAGACTCTCGAGCTGCAGAGAATCAACGAAGAGATCGTTCAGATCGAGAAGATAGCCTCCCTCGGCAAGCTCGCCGCAACGGTAGCACATGAGTTGAACAATCCGCTGGAGGGCATTCTGACCTATGCAAAGCTGATCGCAAAACGACTAAGGAGAACCGAGAGCGATTCAGAATCCGCGCGGGCCATGCTGGAAGACATGGATTTGATAATTCGGGAAGTTCAGCGTTGCGGAAACATCGTCACGAACCTCCTCCTTTTTTCGAAGAAACAAGTGGTGGAAATCGGAATGGTGCCCGTCCAGGGCATCCTCGACAAGGCTGTGCAGCTCATGCAGCACCATTTCAAGATCTCCAACGTGGAATTGGTGGTTGCCAACTCCGAGCCGGAGGCAACCGTGATGTGCGACGAGAATCAGATTCAGCAGGCGCTGGTCGCCCTGCTCGTGAATGCGGTTGAAGCCATGCCTGGGGGGGGCAAGCTGAGCCTGGGGGTGAGCAGG
>DASQID010000597.1:0-12875 GCA_035631775.1 Acidobacteriota bacterium | reverse complement strand
CATTGCCATCAGGAGCAAAAGAGAAGTGGAAAACTCTTCCCGCAGGCCGTTGAGTCCGCGGCTCGCCGACGCGAGTTCCAACCAAGGTAGGTCTCCCTTCGATGCTCCATCTGTGGCAAGGATTCGTTGAAATGAAACACTCATGACTGTATTCGCTTCCTCAGGGGAAACGCCGGGCTGTAATCGTCCCATGATCGTCAGCCACCACACCCTCGGTTGCCGCAGGTCGTAATCGTGGTTTTGCTTATACTGCTGTACGAGGAAGGCCAGCGGTGCGTAAAGATCCGGCGATTGCCCGGGTTCCACGCCGAAGAACTCGCGCGGGACAACTCCCACAATGATCGCCGGCCTTCCGTTGATCACGATCTCTTTGCCGACGACCGCCCGGTCAGCGCCGAGCTTTTGTTGCCAGAATGAATACGAGGCCACGACCACCGGCGGCGCTTCCGCCCGGTCGTCCTCGCACTGCAGTGTCCGTCCCGCAATCGCTGAGATCCCGAGTCCCTGGAAGTAGTTTCCCGAAACGGCCTGCAAGATGGCATCTTCGGCTCTGCCGCTCAGTCCGATATTGACGCGGTCGTCATTGCAGGAAGATGCAATCACCGCCGAAAACACGGTGTTGTTCCGGACAAGATACTCGTAGAAGGCGGAGGAAAAGGAATGACTGGTCATCAGAGCGCTCTTCCTGTCCTTTTCGAAGCTCCCTTCGACGTCATCGACGACTTTCTCCGGCCAGGCTCTCGCATACCAGGTGAAGAGCATCAGGCGCTCGGGCTGCGGCACAGGCAGCATGCGCAGCATCACCGCATCGATCATGCTGAACAATGCGCTATTGGCTCCGATTCCGAGCGCCAGGGAAAGAACGGCCGTGGCCGTGAAACTCGGACTCCGGGCAAATATCCTCACTCCGTAACGAAGATCCAGGATGAACGTCTCCAGGGCACCAAACGCCCAGCTCTCCCTGGCACTCTCTTCAATGAGGAACGTGTTGCCGAAATCGCGCAGCGCCGCCTCCCTCGCCAGCTCCGGGGTGGTGCCACGGGAAATCTTCTCCTGGATTTCGAATTCGAGATGGGATTCGATTTCCTCACGCAGCTCGTGAGCGAGTTCTCTCCGTCCGGCCAGGATCCTGGCCAGTTTGGACCACCATTCCCTCATCATGTTCAGCCCTCCGTGGCGAGGACTCGCCCCATGGCTTCCACGAATCGCCGCCATTTCGAGGCTGCCGCCACCAGCTGTCTGCGGCCCAAGGGGGTGAGACGGTAATATTTCGCCCGGCGGGCATTCGGCGAGGTCCTCCACTCCGCCTTTATCCAGTCCCGCTGCAGCAGCCTCTGCAAGGCAGGGTAGAGGGATCCGTTGTCGACAAGGAATTCATTCTCCGACTGCCGTTTGAGAAACTGGGCGATGCCATATGCGTGATTCGGACCCAGCTGAAGGCTTCGCAGAATCAGGACCTCGAGTGTTCCCTGCAGAAACTCGAGTCTCTTAGATAGATCGTCTACGGTAGACATGCTACGTATGTTCGGCCTGGTTTCATCCGTTGTCAAGCTAAATAGTTTCCGTCGCGAATCTCAACGAATCGTCCATCAAGTCAGGCCCGGGGAGGTTCAGAGGGGCCAAAGCGAGTAGCTGGGGGCGCAAGTCCCCGGATAGGATATTGCATTACATCGAGCCCCAGCAGGGGAGAAAGACCTTTGAATGCGACGTGCTATCTGTCGCCTCTCCAGGGCTCTGGTCATTCTTGACAATCCCAACCCCGGGCTGCGCTTCGCTTTCCCGGGGCTACTGGCTGGGGCCCCTTCGGGGCGCTTTCTGCTCGCGGGGACATAAGTAATTGCGCACACGCCACCGATTCCACGGATTTTCACGGATTATGTTTGAATTTAAATCTGTGTAATCCGTGGAATCCGTGGCGTTTTAATGGGCGGCGATGCGCAGGCATTTATTTCGTCGTGTATAGACACTCTGGTCCGCCTCTCCGTGGCGGCTTCGAAGTGATCTTAAGCCAGAACGAAGGCGCGAAGACACAATCAGCACCGATGGAGCACCTTCGATGCTAAGATGGCGTGGTCTGAACAGACCTGGCCCACAGGAGGGTGAGCTGCTTCCGGCGGGCGTCTCACCTGGAAAGATGGGCGCCGAGGTTGCCGCATTTCATTCCCCGTCGATAGGTGTACGGACTCGAATTCCTTGAATGGATGGCTGCCGTGAAACTCCGCCGATGGCTGATTCCGATCCTCCTCTCCGCGGCCATCGCAGGTGCGAGGCCCCCGGCGAACACGCTCCCGCTGAGACAACAAGCGCGCGAAGTTGCCCGCGCACGCGCAACCAGGTACCTCAAGGAGAGGTTCCTGATTGTCGATTACTACCGGATCTACCGGAAGCTTGCCTATCCGCTGCCGGTCCGCTCGATCGATCCTCCTGGAGTGGAAGTCGAGGGGATCGACGGGTATCCGTGGGAGATCTGGATGCTCTGGGCGCTGGAAGAACGGGTGAACGCTCTCGGGTGGGCAGGCCATTGGTTCGGCACCGCCGAGTTCAGGCGCCTGGCGATGCAGGACCTGCACAATCTCGCGCAGTGGCCAAGGTACAACGTCCAACGCGATCCTCACCTCTCGGTCGGCCATGCCGCACGAATACTTGCAGAAGCCTACCGCAACTGGCCCTGGCTGGAAGCGCCGCTGAGGAAGGAGATCGAAGACGCCTGCTTCCGGCTGGTGGATGAGCATGCGGAATGGTTCAGAAACACTCGGATGGGTCTCACCACTCCCGAAAGTATCCGTCAGAGCCCGTTGACGGCTTCCCTGACCCACAACATCCCTGTGATCGCCACACTCGGGTTGTCCATGGCAGCGCGGGTCTCGAATCATCCGCTGAAGGGAGCACTGGAAGCTCACTGCCGGGCTCTGATCGCCATTGAGCTGGAACTCAGGAACCAGGAGGTGACCGAGGCTGTCTCTTACGACGGCTATATTCAGGACTTCCTGGCGGACTGGCTGAGAGGAGCATCGACGGAGGACAGAAGTACGATCGGCCGGCGTGCCGAACTGTCGGCCATGGTTTGGGAAGCAATAAGTACCGCCCTTCCCGGACGAATGGAGGCTTACGCACCGTTGAACGATGTCGAACCGCAGGAGATGCCATTCCACGTCTCCGCAAGAGCCAAAATTGCCGACATGGGGCAATCGAGCCCGAACTGGGGTTGGTACCTTCGCCGTTATCCTCTGGATCGGGTGCGAAGTGACGGACTGGCGGCGCTGCAGAACCTCGCTGTGATTCCGGAGGCTGCTCCTCAGCCAGGAGCGCTCGAGGGACTATATTCCGTCTCGCTGCGGACTGGATGGGACAGTAAAGATGTCGTCGCGGCCGTGGCGGCTTCGAATTCTCCGTCGGGCCATATCCAAAAAAGCAATGCGCAGGTTGTCCTGGGAAGCCGGGGGACATGGTGGATTGAGGATCCCGGCTACCAGCAGTACGCTGACGGAGACGAAAGGGTTTTCACAATTGGGCCCAGGGCACACAATGCGCCTGTGATAAACGGGCAGGCTCAAACCCGGAACTCGGTTAGGCGTCTTGGTTCTCAACGAGGCGAGGACGGTGTCTGCCACACCTCACTGGATTTGACCGCAGGGTACCCTCCCGGGGCAGGTGTAGAAAATGCCGTCAGGCACGTCTGGCTGATCGGAAACGATCACCTCGTCGTGGCTGACCAGATCACCGCCGCCGCCAACTCCGCGTTCGAGTACACCTGGCATGCAAGTCCAAAGTCGGCGCTGTGGGTCGACAACGGCGCATGCCTGATCAGGATCGATGTCGATAACCTCTGGATTCAGACCTCACTCGGACCCTTGAGGGGAACGATGATTCGACGATTTCCAGGTTCCAGAGGGCAGGTTTCCATCAACGGCCGTTACGCATTACAGAAACCGCAGAATGTGATCTGGTGGATCTTCAACTTCGGAGAGCGGCCGTCTCCGTTCGAGATTGTGGCGGAAGGCCGTGGGATCCGGTTAAATAGCCGCCGGCTTTCGGTCGACGGAAAGTGAGTCTCCCCCGCAGAGCGGGTGGCTTCAAAAAAGCCCCCGGAGGTACAGTGTGAATTCATGTGCGGGGGGTCATCAGACCCCCCGGTCGCAGTCTCTCCGTCCAATCAAACCCCGGCCTTGAAAGGCCGGGCTAAACTCAATCGGCCGCTACGCAGCTGAGAACTTCCTTAGCTTGACTCGCACGCCTTCCAGGGCGCGGGCTCGTTGCGGTGGAGGATCCCTGCATTTCCATGTCTCGTCTTGTCCAACGACCACCGAACGGCAAAGCCCTTCCGAGTCGCACCGGCAGAGTCGGTGGTTTCCCCAATGGAATGATGACAGGCGACACTTCCGCCCGTCCAATGAGGGCATTCCTGCCTGTACGCCATCAGGCTTCGAGATCGAATTCCAGCCAGGTGATCGAGTGGCGCCGGAAGACGTATTCACATTTCTCGCCGGACGCGGAGAACTTCGCCTCCAGCGTGCTCACTGCCTTGGGGTTCTCGAGGGTGTTCTCGCTCTCCGGACTGGGTCCGGTAATAACAAAGGCTCTGCCGCCCGTTTTTGCGCGCACGCCTTGTAGTTCGACTGTCCCCACCACATCACCCTCCTTGCGGCGGTTGACAACGGCAAGTGAAACGCGGCGCTTCTCTTCGTCATAGGTGGCAGATATATCGAGGTACTTCTGTCCGCCGAAGTTTCTGGTCTCGAAGAGCGGAGAGAGATTCAGCACGTCCAGAGCAATCCGCCCCGAGCGGTTGGCATAGAGTTCCAACGGAAAATAGGTTGTTCGGAGCAGAATGCCGGCGGGCGTCGCGTAGATCGGCGCGATGACATTCACGAGTTGCGCGAGATTGGCCAGACGCACCGAATCGCAGTTGCGCTGCAGTGCATTTAGCGCTGCGCCCACCCAGAGTGCGTCGCGCAGGTTATAAGAGATCTCGAACTTGTGCACGTCGTCGCGCTTGCCGCCATCCGACCAGTTGTTGATGATGTTCCACTCGTCGAAGGCCGTCAAAACCGGAGGCGATTTGCGCGCCGCGGCCGAAACGGATCTCCCCGTCGCCGCGGAGGTCCTCATGGTCGCCTCCATCTGAGCGACTGATCCCACAATCTCGTAATACTCTTTCAGTTCGTCGATGACGGTGTAGTGGTGCGCCGAGATGTAATCCACGTATTTCACCAGCATCTCTAGAACCGGTCGGTCCCAGGCGGGGTCCCCGCTGCCGCAGGCGATCAGCTTGACATCGGGATCCATCCACTTTATGACCTTGGCAAACTCCACGGCCGCCTTGGCGTAATCCTGCGCGTTCTTATGGCCAATCTGCCATTCGCCATAGATCTCATTCCCTATGCCCCAGTACTTCACCCGGTAGGGTTGCTCGTGTCCATTCTTCTTTCGCAGATCCGAGAAATAGGTGCCGCCCTCATGATTGCAGTACTCCACCCAGTGCATCGCCTCATCCAGCGTGCCGTTGCCGGCGTTCACACAGATATAAGGTTCGGCACCAAGCTTGCGGCAAAAGGAAACAAACTCATCGGTGCCGAAGCGGTTGGACTCGCGCTCGAACCAGGCCAGATCATAGCGCGCTGGGCGAGAGTCCTTGGCGCCGATCCCCTCTTGCCAGTGATACCCCGAGACGAAATTGCCCCCTGGCCAGCGCAGCTGTGTGACACGCAGCTTGCGCGCAGCGTCCAGAACATCCTTGCGAATGCCCTCGGGATCGGAGAGTCCCGATCCCTCCTCGTAAATGCCGCCGTAGATACACCTGCCCAGATGCTCGACGAAGTTGCCGTAAAGACCGGGATCGATTGATCCGAGTCTGCGATCCGGATCGATCTTCAGGCGCGCTTTCAGAGGCTCGGCAGCAGGCTGAGGGGATGCGATACTCCGATATCCCGCGCGGCCGATCCGACAGGATGCAAGACCCAGGCTCAGTTTTCCCACATTATGCACAAAATCCCGCCGTGTGAGATTCATGATCACTCCTCCAGGATTATCGCGAATCCGCAACAAAAAGTCACAGATCGATGGCCAGCACCTCATGCACGAGTATCGAGGGAATCCTCACCTCCAGAATACCTGAGGCCTCGCGCGTGTAAGGCAACTGGTTGCTAGTAAGCAGTTTTACGCCGCGAGCCTTTTTGCCCTCTGGAAGTCGCACTCGAACGGTCTGCTCACCCACGGGCAGAAGCTCCCGGTATGGACCCTTCATGGTCATCGGGTTGGTAAGGTTCACCATGTGAACAGTCATGGACGTTTTCTGCCGCCAGACCGTCACGTCGAGAAGCCCGGGACCGCTCACCGTTACGGGACTCTCCTCATGAGATGCCCAGCGGACGGAGTTTTGCAGCAGCCTGCCGTGATCGACACATAGAACCTCCCAGAAAGTTCGATCGATGTCCCAGGGGAAATACACGACACGGCTCCCCTGCAACTCTCGCAGGCATACTCCGGGGATGTCGGTCTTTTCCTGGCGCGGATAGACTTCTTCCATAGGCAAGTCGGGATAGGATGGAATGAGGGTGAGTGGAGGATCAGGAGCCAGGCCCTCCACAGCGACCCGATAAACGCCATTCACGATTCGCCCGGCATCTTCCAGGCCGGCCAGCAGCGGGTGGTGCTGTTGTGTCACGTGGCTCTTTTCGATCCTCAGGTAGGAATTCTGCATCGGCCCTTCGATTCTCCCCTTGAACTTCGCACCAAATGCATCTCCGAGCCCGAAATCCTCACGTCGCACTCCCCATTCGTCGTAAAGAGAGGTTTCATGGGTCGCAACCAGGCTGCCCCCTCGTTCGAGGTAGCTCCTTAACTGGCTGCACTGGCCGTCAGAGAGGGCGGCAATGTTGGGGAGAACAAGCACCTTGAAACGGTCGATGCCCGGGGGATCAAGTAGCCGGTCATGCACCATTTCGAAGGGTATCCGCGCCTCGACCAGTGCCTGATAAAAGCCGAGGGCGTGGTCCTCCACCCTTTGAGCGGCTCGGGGTCCGCCGTAGAAGGCGGCAGTCTGCTGCGAGTAAACGAGCGCGACGCGCGCCAGTGGTTCCTCGTTGCGGAAATAGTGTTCATTCCTGTGATGCCATTCATAAATGTCTTCCACTACTTTCAGCCAGCGCCGGTCGTGGAGTGTGCCGGAGAATTTAGTGAACCAGGGGCGCAGGCCGTTGGCGATCCCGTCTGCCACCCAGATGCGAATCTCAGCGGCGCTCTGTACGGAATCCTTCCACCGGTAGGGCTCTTCCAGACCAACGCTGAAGATTCCGACAATGGGTTTGCGGCCCAGCGTTGCGCGGTATTCCTTGCCGTTCTTGCCGTTGGTCCAGGGCGGCGCGACGCCGCGTCTCGCCTGACGATCTGCAAACAGTGTCTGGGCAAGCTCGCCGATGGTCTTCATATCGAGGTCGGAGAGTGCACCACCGCCGGCATTCGCGATAAAGGTTGCGCCGGGATTGATCTTCCGGATTTCACCATCCCAGAGGCGCCACAGGTCGAACAGACGCTGCTGGCGCCAGGCCAAATAGGCTCTCCTGCCGGAATCCCGGGGATCGTTCGTGCGGGGCAGATCCAGCCCTGAGGATGATCTGAAGTTATGCTGACAGTGCTCGCAATAGCACATACCGGATCCGCTCCACCGGTTGCTGAAGATGCCATCCACCTTGTAGAGAGTGACAATCTCCCGGGTCACCTGGGTCATGAAATCAAAGTTGTATGGTCCAAGTGCGCATGTGACCCATAGGTCGGGTGAGGCCCAGTGACGACGCTTGCGACCCTCAGCGTCAACCGCAATCCAATCGGGATGCGCGTCAAACACATCCTGATGCGCCGCATGTGGATCTGTGCGCGCCACAACGACCATGCCCAGCTTCCGGCATCCCGCAACGAGATGGCCAAATGGATCACCTTCGTTCATCCATGGAGTTCGATAATGCAGAGGAATTTTCGTGGGATAGTAAGCTACGCAGCCGCCCGCGCTCAGACAGGCGGCGTCTGCATGCACCCGCGCGAAATAGTCGAGCCAGAACTGGGGATCATAACGGCCTGGATCGTTTTCAACGAGTGTCAGCTGCGCCCAGCGCATCGGCCGATCGAACCAGGGGGCCGTTCCCGCAGTTGGATTTTGCGATCCTGCGGGGAGGGAATTGAGCGAGCTTGCCGCGCCTGCGATTGCCGTCTTTTGCAGGAACTCCCGACGTGACAACGAATCCGAAAGCATGTTCCCCCTCTCTTGGATGCCAATTAACGATCTTAGATATACGAGTGACGATTGAAGCGCGGCCTACGCTCTTTCATTCGCCAATCGTCAATCCGGATCGTCAATGATGTGCCGTAGAATAGACAAGCAGCCACAGAATGGTTAGGCAATTTCCGCAAATATGGACCTCAGCGCGCCGGCGGAATGAGAATCCAGTACGATGGCGACTCCTACAGTTCCGACCATTATAGTACCCGATTCTCAGAGCGGGAGCTGAGCCGGAATTCTCGGCCGGATGAGCGGAAGAATGGTGAACCGCTCACCTCTCGGCTAAAGGTGTGAGCCGTTTTCGGCGTTTGGTATACAATGCGCGCGGCAGGATCAGAAAAGCTTGAACTAATCTCGAAAGTTGCGAAGGGACGAGTGGCCGGCAAGGCACCGATGGCAATCATGCGGCACATGCAGGCTGCACTTTCCCTTATTCCGGCCCCATCGGTTTCCGAAGACCGCTGCGGCGACAAATGGGGAAAAGAGTAGCCTATCCCCGTTTTTCACCGTTTTTTCGCGTTCTCCCCTTGACATTCTACCTGAACGAATATACTCTCCGGTAGCATGTCTACCGAAAATCCCGACACCAGGATTGAACTGCTTCAGGGTACGCTGGACATGCTCATTTTGCGCACCCTCCTGTTTGGCCCGGCGCATGGCCATGCCATCGCGCATGCCATAGAACGCGGGTCCGACGACGTGCTGCAGGTGGAGCACGGCTCGCTCTATCCGGCTCTCCACCGCCTGGTAAAGCAGGGGCTCATCGCAGCCAGGGAAGGCACGTCCGAGAACAATCGCCGTGCCAAGTACTACAGCTTGACTCCCAGGGGACGAAGGAAACTCGCTGCCGAAACCTCCAAATGGGAGCGATTGACCGAAGCCATTGCCGGCATCATGTCCCCGGCGAAAGAGGAGGGCGGATCATGAAATTCCGCAGGCACCGGGAGGAAAGCAATCTTCCGACACTTGGAAACACTCTCTGCGTCCTTAGCGTTCTTCGCGTCTTAGCGGTATGGTTTTAAAAGCTCGCCGCCAAGGTGCAAAGAACGCTAAGAATCTCAAGGATCGCCACTGGCCAGGACTTGGCAGCATTTCATTTGACCGTGTCCCCATTATTCTCCGGCCGGCTTACAGGAAGATAATTCCGAGGACTGGGACGACTGTGAATACGATGATGATCAGCAGGAACAAAGCTAAGTGGAACCACCATGGTGGTCCATTGCGTAGCATTTCAGCGGAGTCTGTCAATTCCTCCATCAGGTATATACGAGTGATCACATCGACCCCGTTCAGCCGGAGATGCTCCACAGAGATCTGTAGTGCCCGTTGGCAGCCATCAGTTCCTGGTGGGAACCTTGCTCTATGACGCGGCCTCTCTCGAGCACAACGATATGGTCGGCACGCGAGGCAGTGCTCAGGCGGTGCGCAATGAGAATGACCGTCTTGATCTGCTTCAGGCGTTCGAGAGTCTCCAGGATGGTTCGTTCGGAAAGTGGATCGAGATTACTGGTCGCTTCGTCCAAAATCAGAATCTGTGGGTTGTGCGCCAGTGCACGCGCAATGGCCAGTCGCTGTCGCTGTCCGCCGCTGAGTTTCACACCACGCTCGCCGACATATGTTTGATACCGGCCCGGGAACCCGGCGATGAAGGACTCCAAACCCGCGGCGCGAACGGCGCCGATCATGCCCTCGGGAGTCACGCGGCGGTCGCCGAGGGTCAGGTTCTCCTCGATCGTGTCGCTGAATAGCACGGTTTCCTGGTCCACATAGCCGATCCGTGCCCGCAAGGTTTCGAGGCTCAGATCCCGCACGTCGTGTCCGTCGATTTCCACCTGCCCGCTGGAGGGTTCGTAAAACCTGAGGAGCAGCCGTGCCAGTGTCGTCTTGCCACTGCCGCTTCTCCCAACCACCGCCACTATCGATCGAGGCCGGATGTGGAGCGTGACGTTTTCCAGGACGTACTCACGCGTTCCGTAGCGGAAGGTCACGTTGGTGAAGTCGATCCCGCCGGGCGTATCAGGGGGAAGAGAGACCCTCTTCTGATCTCCTCTGTTCTCACAATCAAGATCCAGAATCTCGCACAGGCGATCCGCGGCCACCAACGCGTCCTGAACCGTCTGGTTGATTCCGATGAGGCGCAGCATCGGCTGGAGAATGTACACCAGGATTGAGAAGCAGGCGACCATCTGCCCCACTGTCAGTTCTCCTCTGATGACCATGGCTCCCGCGTTCCAGAGCATCCCGACGGTCCCGATGGCCAACAGCATCTCTCCGGCCGTGTAAGACGACACGCCCCACCCGTTTGCGCGGAAGGAGTTGCGCAGAAGGCGCACAAATCCACACTCTGTCCTGTATGCGGCCGCTTCCTCCGCGCCAAATGCCTTGATTGCGGCCGTGCCTGCCACACTTTCGACGAGGCAGGATTGAAGGGTAGCCGCTTCCTCCATAGTGGCGCGCTGGGACCGTTTGAGCGGCCTGTTGACCAGCGCGACCAGTAATGCCATCAACGGAAGCATGGCAATGCCCTGAAATGCGAGTTTCGCGCTGTAAAAGCCTAAGACGCCGAATCCGCCCAGCATGAGGGCACTGTCCACGATAAGGGTTAGGGTTGCGCCGCCGACCGCCTCCCTGATTTTGACCGCATCTCCCAGCCTCGAGATGATCTCGCCCGTGTGGCGCGTGTCGAAAAACTGCATGGGAAGCTTCAGGATGTGGCGGTAATACTCCAGCATGAGAGATAGATCTATCTTACGGCCAACGTAGGCGGACAAAACTCCTCTCGCCATGCCAAAGGCAGCGCGTACGCCTGTCACGGCGACGAGGCCGAGGCTGAGCCATCGGAGCCTGGTCCAGTCCTTCTCGACCAGTATCTTGTCAACGAGCAATTGCAGATAGATGCTCGGGCCGAGACCGAGCAGGATGAAGAAGAGTGTGGCCAGGAAGGTCTCCACAAGCAGGAACCCGTGTGGCTCCAGCAATCGGGCAAACCGGGTCCAGGAGTTGGACGGTTGATGTTCCGCGCGGAATCCCGCCCCCGGAATGAGTAAGATGAGAATGCCGCTCCAGATTGCCGCAAAACTCTCGCGTGCCGATCTGACGATGCCGCGGGCCGGATCGGCGAGCGTGATATGACGCGCCTTTACCTCATGAATGACCACATAATGCAGAACGCCGCCAAAACTGACGTGCGCGATGGCGGGCAGAGGTATCTGGCCGAGGGCGTCCATTTCAGCCTTGACCCCTTTGGCCTCGAATCCCAGGCGCTGCGCCGCTTCTACCATGCCCAGCACGTTTGTGCCCTGACGATCCGTGCCCGCGTGTTGGCGGATGACCGCAATCGGGACCTTGAGTCCGTGCGTGCGCGCCACCGTGGCGAGGCAGGCCGCGCCACAATCGGTGATATCGTGCTGCCGGACGCAGATGTAGAACCTCAACATGATGCAAAAGCGCTCAAAACCAATCCGGTTGATCGAGTGGCTGGCCTACGATGTGGAGAAACAGCTCTTCGAGCGTGTCGAAGTGCCGATTGTCGAATTGGAGGGAATGCCCGCGGGACAGGTTGGACACATCGCCCCGCCAGACAAGTCTTCCCGCATTGATGATGGCAGCGTCGTCGCAGAGGCGCTCAACTGTTTCGAGAACGTGCGTGGTCAGGAAGACGGTGCGTCCCCGAGCTACGAACTGGCGAAGCCACTTCTTGAGCATAACCACGGTCGCGACATCCATGCCTGCGAAAGGTTCGTCCAGAAAAAGGGCCTCAGGGGCGTGAATGATCGCGGCGGCAAAGGCTACCTTCCGGCGCATTCCCGTGCTGTAGTCGCCCAAACGTCTGTTCAGGGAACTCGTGAGGTCCATTGCATCCAGCAGTTCGCCGACGCGCCGCCTAGCCGTGACCTTGTCGAGCCCGTACATCCTTCCGATGAATGAAAGGAACTCGTGCGCGTATAGCTGATCAAACAACGCCAGCCCTTCCGGCATGACGCCGATGCGACGCTTCAGATCCATGGAAGCGCTCGTGAAGCGTTCGCCGAAAAGGCAAATGCTTCCACCCGACGGGTCAAGCTGACCGGTCAGACAGCCGATGGTTGTGGTTTTTCCCGCCCCGTTTGGGCCCAGGAAGCCGAAGAGCCTTCCACGAGGAACTTCGAGGCAAAGGCCCTCAACAGCCGTCAGCGTTCCGTACTTCCTAGTCAAGTGAGCGATTTCGATCGCCAACGAGCCTTCGGAAATGTGCTCTGTACTCGGCCCTTGCGCCGGTTGGCACGAATGACTCGAAAAGAGCCGTTCATTCATCTGTAATCCTGGATGGTTTCGTATGTTTCTATCCCCCGTAACCTAATCTGAGCTTCGTGTAGACAAGAGACCTGACACAACCCCCTGACGTTTTGCCAGGTATGAACTCACAAGACGGATAGAAGTGCGGTAGAGAGCGAAACAAAGCAGTGCGAATGCCGGGAATATCCACCAATGGTTGACGACAGTGCGGCCACCATCGTTCTCGATCAGCACAAAGGCCGAACCGAGCGTCAGGGATATGCCGCCAAGCATGATAATGTTGCCGGCGCAGGACAGTTGGTTGCCGATCACGCTCTGGAAGTTGAGG
>DASQID010000596.1:0-5408 GCA_035631775.1 Acidobacteriota bacterium | reverse complement strand
TCACAGCAGTCAAAAGGTGACGCGCCTCAACCCCAAAAGCGATGTATGCGGCCATGATGCCGCCGGATATGTGGGCCATGCCGCTCGTCATGACCGTCATCAATTCGGAGCGGGTCATCGCCGAAAGAAATGGCCGTATGGTTAGTGGGGCCTCGGTCTGCCCCATGAAGATACTCGCTGCCACATTCAGGGACTCTGCGCCGCTCGCCCCCATGAGCCGTGTCATCACTCTGGCGAAGCCCAGAACAATCATTTGCATGACTCCGAGGTAATAGAGAATTGCAAAAAGCGCAGCAATAAAGATGATTGTCGGGAGCACCTGGAAGGCAAAAACGGCAATCGTGTTTCCCGGCGTACCCAACTGCCCGAAGACGAAGGAAGAGCCATGTGAAGCAAAGGAGAGGAGTCGCGTGATTTTCGCTCCAATCCACTGGAAAGTAACCTGCCCGGCTGTTGTTTTTAAGACCAGAACTGCAAAGCCGATCTGAAGCCTCAATCCCCAAGCAACCGTCTTCAGTCGGATCGCCCTTCGGCTTGTCGAGAACAGCCAGGCGATGGCCAGGATGGCGATGATTCCGAGAAGGCCGGAGAGTCTCTGCATCGTTCACTCCAATCGGATGAAGATCGGCGATTTCCCATTAACGGAGTCTGCCGGCACTCTTGATCAGCTGTCATAAACCGGCAATCATGAGCCGTTTAATGTTGCGGCATTATAGGGAGCGCTCCAATGGAATACAACAATGGTCTATAATTTCAGCCTATGCAGGTGGAACCCACTTCATCCTTCCCCCTCGGGCCGTTTCTCGGGGGAAACCGATACAATGCTTACGGACCATTTTTGAGGGATCGGTTTGGCTGCCGCGTTTACAAGGTCATCGTCGATGCTGGATTCACCTGCCCCAACCGCGATGGAACAGTTGCCATCGGCGGCTGCACCTATTGCGACAACGACTCCTTCCGTCCCCAGTCGGTGCAGCGCTTGAGGCCCGTCCAGGAGCAGGTTGCACATGGGATCGAATTCCTGAGACGGCGCTACAAGGCCGAGAAGTTCATCGTATATTTCCAACCCTTCACGAACACTCACGCTTCACTTGACCGTCTCGTGCCATTGTACGAAGCGGCGCTCAGACACCCGGAGGTCGTGGGCCTCTCCGTCGGGACACGTCCGGACTGTATGGAAGATGAGAAGATTGCCTGGTTTGAAACTTTGGCGCGCAAATGCTTCGTGACAGTGGAGTATGGATTGGAGTCGATCTATGACGAGACACTGGCGCGAATCAATCGCGGCCACAACTTCCGCTGCTGGCTCGATGCAGTGGAACGGACACGCGGCCGCGGGATCTGGCTCTGCACTCACCTCATTCTCGGATTTCCCTGGGAAAGCAATGCGCAGATTTTGGCCATGGCGGTTGCGGTTTCGGATCCGGGAATTGACTTTCTGAAACTACACCACTTGCATGTTGTGCGTCACACTGCCATGGGAAGAGAGTATCAGAAAGAGCCCTTTCCCCTGCTTGGTTATCAACAATACATCGAGCTTGTTGTGGAATTCCTGGAGAGGCTCAATCCGGAAATCCGCATTGAGCGCCTATTTGGGCTGGCTCCCGAGGACCAACTGCTTGGTCCGAAATGGGGAAAGACCAAGCCTCAAATTCAGTACGACATCGAGCAGGCTCTAGCCGATCACGGCACCTATCAGGGCCGCCTGTACGGTAAGTCCGCCACCAAGTGCACAAGTTCCACACGATAAATGCTATTGGGTAGACCGCCGGCTTTGCTGGGGACTCACAGGGTTTTGCGGTTCCCGGAACCAATTTCCTCATACGGACAGGGTTCATGGCGGGGGGTCATCAGACCACCCGGTTGCGGCCTCTGGCCGCGACGCGCGCCGGTCTGATGACCGCCACAGAAATTTTCTATCAAGCCAGATGTGAGGTTATTGTTGTGCGGGTCCTTGGCGCACGAGTTCCGGGGGCTACTTCTGTTTGTAGACGTAGTAGGCTCGGATCCAGCGATCGAGCGTCGCCTGAGGCTCACGAATTACTTCAGGCGTGATGTCGAATTGACTGATGCCTTGGGTGTCGCGAATGAGGCTGAGCCCGTATTCATAGTTCTTGAAGGTCTGCGTGAAGATCTCTTCGGCTTTTTGATCGCTGTCGAGGGCCCGCTGTCCCAACAGCCGCGCAGCTTCAGGCTGCAGGCGGATCTCGATGCCGTTCCGTTTCGACCAGGCTTCGGCCAGGCTCACAAATGTCTCCTCGAGGGAGCTAAGCCGGTCCGACTTCGATTCGGCCAGGATTCGTTCCAGCACAGTCTGAGGAGAGTTCACCAGTTCTGCGGTGACGTCCAGGTGTCTCACTCCGGAGTGGGGCAGATGGTATTTGAACTCGCGGAAAGTCCGCTCGCAGACACCGACGAGACTTCTGGCGCCTGTATGCTCCTGATATGCTATCTCGGCCAGCCGGTGGAGCCCCTCATCCGTAAAGGTTACGTGTATGTCGTAAGCATCGAAGGTCTGAGAATATTGCCTGACTATCGAGCCCTCCGAATTCTTCAGGATTTGGAACAAGTCCTCCACGCCGAGTTCCTGGCAGCTTACCATCACGGGCAACCTGCCGATAAACTCCGATTCGAAACCGAACTCGATGAAGTCCGTGCTCTTGGCGAACGCGAAGTAGTCTTCCTCAATCTGAGACGCTCCGCCACGCGACACAAACCCGATGCTTCTGGCACCGAGCCGCTTTCGGATGATGTCGGCCAGACCGTTGAACGCTCCGCTGACAATGAACAGGATGTGGCGGGTGTTGATCACAGAGCGCGTCACTTTACCCTTGGTTTGGAATTCCATCGCTGCCTGCAGCTGGGAGGTAAGGTCAAATGGTGTGCGGAGACTTACCTCGGTTTCCTCCATGAGCTTAAGTAGCCCGCGCTGTACTCCGCCCCCACTGACATCCCGGCCGAGAATGTTGGACGGTGTCGCGATCTTGTCGATTTCATCGAGATAGATGATCCCATATTCCGCCAGTTTAATGTTGCCGTCGGCTTTTTGGACTAGCTCCCGGACGAGGTCTTCCACGTCGCCCCCGACATATCCAGTTTCCGAGAACTTGGTAGCGTCCGCTTTGACGAAAGGAACCCCGATGAGATCCGCTATTGTTCGAACAAGATAGGTCTTGCCCACCCCAGTGGGACCGAGCATGACGATATTCTGCTTGGCATATTCCTTGCAGGCACCATTGCCAGCGGTAGAGCAACGTTTGATGTGATTGTAGTGATCACATATGGCGGTGGCGAGGACCTTCTTCGCAGTGTCCTGCTTTATAACGAACCGATCCAGGTAGTTCTTGATGTCGCGCGGCAGATAATCAAAATGCAGGTCGAGAGGGGCTTCCTTGGTCTCGGTTCCGTCATCCGCCGTGCGAGCCTGGTCAGGCTGCGTGCTTAGAACCCCCAGGCGAACCTTGTCGCCGTACTTCTTGGAAAAAAACTCCTCCATATCCTTGCGGAGTTCATCAGGGTTCGGCCAAGTAGGGGTCGGATCTTTCGGCAAGAAATCCTCCTGGCTGCCGGTGCGAGGGTTGCGGGCCGCATCAACGGATGCCTCAGATCCAAGTATGAGTAACCATCAGGCAAAAATCAACCTTGGACGAGAATCAGCCTTCGCCGATTAGATGAAGAAAAGGTGTAAGCCTAAATTTGCCGATCGCTTCATCGACTGGCGCGACGTCGGCGCAAACCGATCTTCTTGACGAGGGATTTGGACCGCTGCGCTATCGCCTTTGGCCGTTTGCTGAGAGGAAGGGACCGCTTTGCCTGGGCTTTTCGGCTGGGGGACTTATGGACACCTGCAGCATGTTTCCTTGTCGCAGCTTTTCTCTGAGTCGGGTTGGCCGGAACAGCTAGAGATTCCGGTGTTTGTACTTCCTTTTCAAAGCTTTGCAGCAGCGCATCGGTGCGCTGAATGAGTATGGGATCTCCTGAAAACGAACCAACCACGCGCAGGAGTCGGGCAACGTGAGCCTTTACCATGATGTAAAAGTCCAAGGCGCGATCGGTCCATTCAGTTCGCAACTGGCGGATCAGGGGAGCATAGACTTTGAGGATAATTGGTTCCTCAAACTCGAGCGTCTTCATAAAGCACCGGTGCAGATTGCGTTCTTCAACCGGCGCGCAACCAGCTGGAAGAGAGTGTGTCCCCAATGCCTGCGACAGCTCTTCCTCCCGTTCTCGCAACTTATTCCAGAAGAGAGGAGGTAACGACTTCAGGCTGTCCGCCTGCTGCTCTTCGTCGTGTGCCATCTCAAGCCAGATATCCCGGATGAGGTTATTCTCCTTAAAATACTGTGCCACCTCGACATACATCCGAGCTCCGCTGCTTTGAAGCTTTGCTATGGAACCACGCAGGTTCATGAGTTAGTCGCTCTCAATTGGTTATTACAAAATACCTAAGATTACAGCCGCGCAACGCTCGACGTCTCAGCAAACTCGGGAGGATGTCAGATCTAAACTTTGAGTTTATCAGACTCTTTTGCCGGGTGTAAAGTCTATTTTTAACCTCGTTTACGGTGCATTTAGTCAGTTTTGTACGGTTCCCATGTTGAATGGCTGCGCTTCGCTTGCCCGGGGATTGGCTTGCGCCCCCTCGGGCCCCTTGGGGCGCCTTCGACCCGAACAAGTGAATTTCGCGACGGAAATTAGTGTAGAGGCCTCGAGCTCGCTCTCCTGAGAGGTCCAAATTCAGACTTCGTAGTTGTGGAAGGTATTGTTACAATGAGATTTAAGCAAACGACGTTCTCTCGCCAGGTGGGGGCGTTTCTAGACTCGAGCCGCTGCAATCTCATTCCCTCAACTGACTGCGGCCTCGAGGAATTCCAGGGACTGCCCATCCGCATTCAGCCGGACCTTCACCCCAAGCGGGATCGCCCAATTATTGAAGCCGTGTCCTGCCGGAAAGTTTGCCAGCACTGGGACATGCAGCCCCGTGATTATATCTTGAAGGCATTCCTTGAGTGTGTAGCTTGCCTGAGCGGGCTCGCAGTCGATGAAACTGCCCAACAGGATCCCGGTGACGGAATCCAGCTTGCCGGCGAGTATTAACTGGGTAAGCATCCGGTCGATCCGATAGGGTGGTTCGCCAAGCTCCTCGAGGAAGAGGATCTTTCCCGCTGTCTTTATCTCGTAAGGCGTTCCGAGACTGGCGGCTATCAGCGAAAGGCAACCACCTGTAAGACTGCCTTCGGCAGTACCAGGGTACCAGGTTTCCAGCTCCGGAAATGAGAGAGAAGGGAGATATTGGGAATCACTCAGCAGGGATGTCAAATGCCCTGCCTGTTTGGAATCCAGGGCCCCAAGAGACTGGGAGGCGGCCATCGGCCCATGGAAAGTCACCCATCCAAAACGGCGCCGGA
>DASQID010000595.1:0-11385 GCA_035631775.1 Acidobacteriota bacterium | reverse complement strand
AAGACCTCTGGGATATTCGTAACCCGGCGCATATCAATGGAGGCGTGAACCACTTCGGATCTCCCTTCAATTTTCCGGAGGAGTTCATCACGGTTTATCGGCTTCATCCCCTGGTGCCGGACCTCATCGAGTATCGCGAGTGGAACAACGATGCGAACCAGATCCGCAGCAAGGTGCCCGTGGTCGAGACGTTCCGCGGCAAGGCTACGGAGGCGATGCGATCGCGTGGCCTGGCCAATTGGGCCCTGAGCATGGGGCGACAGCGTCTGGGACTACTGACCCTCCGCAATTCTCCGCGCTTCCTCCAAAACTTGAAGATGGAGCGACTGCACACCCCCACGGGTCAAATCGACATAGCAGCGCTCGATCTGATCCGCGACCGCGAACGGGGAGTGCCGCGCTTCAATGAATTCCGCAGGCAGTACGGGCTCCGGCAGATGACGAGCTTCGACGACTACGTAGACAAAACCTTGCCTGCGGGAAGTCCGGATCGGAAGGAACAGGAGGATCTGGCGAAGACCTTGCGCGACGTATACGGGCAGCATGTCTGCGATGCCGGCAAGGTAATCACGGATGCACAGTTGGATGAGAACAGCAAACCTATCACCGACTGTCTCGGATTTCCCGACCGCACGCTGGTGGACAACGTGGAGGACGTGGATACCGTTGTCGGCTTTCTGGCGGAACCGAGACGGCCGCATGGATTTGCCATTTCCGAGACGCAGTTTGTCGTGTTCATCCTGAACGCCTCACGCAGGTTGTTCAGCGACCGCTTCTTTACATCGAGTTTCAGGCCCGAGTTTTACACCACCTTCGGATTGAACTGGGTCAACAACAATGGTCCCGTCGCCATGATGGAGACTGCCAAGGGCACCAATGGACACGAGCAGCCTGTTTCCCCGTTGAAGCGGATTCTGCTCAGAACCATGCCCGAGCTGGAGCCAGAGCTGAAGTACGTGGTAAATGCTTTTGATCCATGGGCGAGGGATAGGGGAGAGTACTATTCACTGGCCTGGAAACCGCGTCCGGGAGCGGAATCCGACGAAGCTTTCCGCCATTGACGGACGGGGCCGGCACGCAAGCGCGGAGCGAGCGAGGGGCTATCGCCGCGCGCAGCTCGTGCAGGATTTCTCCTACCTGGCGCTGGATCCACAAGGAGCGGATGCTTTCAGGACGTTTCAAAGGGAGCTGTGTGGGCTCCAGGCCAAGCTTGAGCTGGAACCTTTCGAGTGCTGGAAAATGTATCCGAATATTTTGGAAGCGAACATCAACGCCTGAACTCACTTTATAAAAGAAAACCACCACCACGGCGAGTCTACTTTGAATTGAATGCCGCCATGGTCAAGGCAGTTGCGAGGGACTCCGGATCCGGTCTTTCAATTGCACTTCCCGACTGCAGAGATTTCAGCTGCGAGCGCAGGATCTCCTCCGTCAATGGGGCATTTTTGACGCGATTTTCCAGAAAGGGGATTCCATCCCATGCCTTTGAGAGTTCCGTCAGCCCTCTCTGGGCGTCTCGAGGGAGTCCGGCGCTTATGGCGATGGCAGTTGCAGCCTGCACCGCTCCCCTGGCCAGACTTCTTGCATTGGTCGAGGCTCCACGCGTGAGGGGTGCCGCTCCGAGATCGGGAAATTGTGTGGTGCTTTGTGCTGCCGCGAGTTCCGCCTCAAAGTTGGCTTTGTACGCCTGCAGCAGGTGGAATCTATGCTTTTTGGTCAGGTCCGGCGACTTTGCCAGTTCTTGCACCAGCTGGACGAAGGCAGCCTTGGCCTTCTCGAATTCGCTCCCCCAGATCAGGTCCTTCGCCACACCCCACAGCTTGTGGAACGGCAAGGCCGTGTAATCGCCGCGCTCGGCGATGTGCTCGATCCTGATCAGGCAGTAGTCTGCGTCGTGAAAGCGTTCGAGGTTTCGGCCGTCGCGCTTTAAATGCAAGGCGCCGTCTTTCACGTACAGAGCCTGGCCGTCGAGTTCTGCTTCCGGGACGTTGACGTACGCCAGATAGCCCGACTTGAACTGAGCCGCGCTTCCCGAGGTCCCATTGAACTCGTCTCTCTTGCCCAGCCTGAACTCAACCTCTTTCATTCCCAGCAGGTCTGCCAATCCGTTACCCAGTGGCCCTGCCAGATCCAAGTATTTCGACAGCCCGGTCGCGTCGAAGCTGGAGAGAATTCCTCCGACCAATGTAAACAGCTTGCGAGAGAGATCGCCCGCCTGCGCTCGATATAAACCTACGTATAGCGCGACATCGCCACCCAAGTACGGGATGGGTCCGGCGATATTGGTGTTTGTGAATTCGACGTTTTCCCCCTGGACATAAGGATCGATTGACTTCAGCAGTTGATTCCCCACGATGAAGGGGACCACCTGTTTCTTTCCCTGGTAGATAAACTCTGTGATTGCCACGCTTAGAGGCACGAACGATCTGAGCAACACCCGTTCGTCGTGGACGAACATCTCCGACAGACGAATGTTGAAATACGAATTGTCCTCTTCGAACGACTGTCCTTGCTCCCCCGGATCCAGCACCCGCTCATCCGGGATTCGCAGATAGACCTTCCTCTCCGTCGTCTGTCCCTTGATGATGTCAAACAACCTTCCGAACACACTAGTCGCGGCGCTCATGCTGCGGCTCCATAGGAATTGTTCAGCTGCATGATCAGCATGGGTGCGGCCCAGATTCGTTTCCTGGCAAAGGCATCCCGTATCTGCAGCCTCGCGGTAAAAAACGCATATTCCAGGGATCTGTGCACTTCAAATAAGTCTCTATAGAACGACTGTGTGTACTGCGCCGCGGCATCGTCTTCGACCTTCCAGCGGAAGCCCAGTACGGCTGGAACGTGATTGTTGGCCAACTCGAAGACAAAATTCTCCTCGGAGCTGTTGCACCCGCTGAGATAAACGAACCTGGTTTTTGACAGCCAGACGCTGAAGATGCCCAGGTCGAGCGCCTCCGTAAGCTCTTCCTCCCCAGGAAAGAGCACATATGCCTTGCCGCCGGCTTCGTCATAGTGACAGTGTCCTGCGTAGTGGACCAGGTGCCAGTCGATCTCAGGACGACTCAACTCGGTGCGGACCCAGTCTTTGACCGATTTATCGCCAAGGCGGTTGAATGCCTTGTCGCCCAACCGATCCGAGCTGATGCGCAGGATTTGCCCCAGTCCGAATTTCTCCTGATTGGCCTTCAGAAACTCCTCCAGCCATCCCGCCTCGAGCGGCACGTTAGGCAGCGGTTGATAGGTCAGCGGCTTGCCATCGGGAGTTTTCAATGACGGGACAAGTCCATCGACCTGCGCTTCGATGATCAAACAGTTGATTGGTCCTGCCTGCGTCGCGCCCTGGAAAAGCGGATAACGATCCGTAGGAGCTTCGTTTCGCAGCCTTCGATAGATCGGGGCTTTGAGCATCCAGAATGTGGTCCCGCCCGCGTCGGCGCTTCTCGCCATCGATTCCGGATCCACAAGGGCCTCGAATATCACCGGGTGTGTGCCTCGGGCTGTGTCAAACACAATTTCCGTCTTTCGCTCTCCGGCCACCTTCCCGTAAGGTAAGGACATGTAATTATCAAAGAACAGCTTCTGGACCAGCTGTTCACCGATCCTGCGGAGGTTTCTTTCCCAATGCGGATATTCCGTGATGGCCTCCGCCATCTTCGAAGTCTCAATCAGATCCTCCATTGTTCTCGAATCCATCTGGATAGAACCGGCGAACCTGTAGGAGAAACCGATGCCCTCTATACAGTAGCTGCAAGCGGAGAGGTTGTCCGTATTAAGTGCAAACGTGATGCGCACGCGTTCCTCAAGCTTCTGACCGGAGAAGTTCTCGAGGGCTTCCTGCGCGTATTTTACCAGTCGCTGCTCCAACTGCATGTCTGCTGCAATAGGCACGCACTTATAGAGGTCATGAGTTTCATCAAATAGTCTTGAATCCACCACGGGTGCAATGAGGATGCTGGCCGTCGGCCGCCGTACGCTACGCACTAGTTCGAGACCTCTCCTTTCGCCATCATTGCGAGGGCTGGTACGGTTGGCTGCGATGCTGATCTGCGCGATGACAAGATTGTACGGCTGATCTGCCGGCTGGGCCTCCAGGTGCTTTCTTGCGTCCGCTTCAGTTCTTACCGGATCGATGACAAGGGAAGCAGCGAGCGTCTTCAATCCCTCCTCCAGCCAGCTCGAAATCTCCTCGCCAAGCTGCTGGTCGGCAATAGCCAGTAGAATCCTCTTGAATCCCTGCGTGTTCGACGGTGTACTCATGGGTCTACCCCTGGGCTGGGAGTGGCAGATCAATCCGGAATTTAATGCAGCCCGGACCGAGTTCCGGAACGTAATATTTCCCCTTGTGATTTGAGATGAATCTCTTGATCACCTGTTCTCCGAGCGCCATTTCGGAAAGCGTCCGGACCAAAGCCTCGTCCGACTTGCGTCGAAGCGGTCGTGAGGAATCCGGCGGCGCATGCGGGCCCAAGATGGTTACGGTGATCCCTGCTGCTCCTGTTGACATCTCCACCCGGATTTGCGTGGATTCAGTGCCGAAACGCAACAGGTAGGAGAGGATGCTGCGGAACACAAACGAGAGTTGGAACGGATCGCCCAGGATCAGTGGAGCGGGTGCTTCGAGCCCTTGACGGGCAATGCCCTCGCAGTCGGTCTTGGGAAACTCGTTCAGACATGCGTTCAGTAGTCTTCCTAGATCCAGTGTGACTTCGTGATAGGGAGTGATGGCCTGGCTGCCGTCGAACAGTGCGAGCCGGTCGTAGGTGATTTCCGCCTTTTGAAGCTGCCGCAAGGCTTTGTCGATCACTTGCTGCGCAGAAGCATCCACCGACGACTTCAACTTCTGAAGCCAGCTGCAACTCAGCGCGAGCGGGGTCTTCACCTGGGTGGCGATCTCATAGTACAGCTGGTCCAGCAGCTCGATCTCTTCGATCCGCTTGTGGCCGCGCAGATCGCGAACGGTGATGATTCTCTCTCCCGAGAATTCCTTCTCCAGCAGCTGGCTCCCGCCCAGCAGGACGTTAATGGGCGCACCGCTCTTGTTCAGCAAAGTTACTTCTCGACTGACTGGCTCTCGAGCTTTCAACACGGCCTCGCCTAATTCGGGGTCTTGGAAGAATTTCGACAGCGAGGTGCCCACCTGCTGATGTTCCGGTATCCCGATCAGCCTCTCGGCCGCCGGATTTGCTTTCCTGATTTTGCCTCGGGCGTCGATCACCCAGACTGACGTGGGAGTGGCGTTGTACGTCGCATTGATTAACTGGGCGTTTCTGAATCTCTCGATGACCGTTTCTACTTCGCTGAGAACCAGCTTGAGGGCATCCACCTCCTCCGGCGCGAACGCGTTTTCCTGCGAGTCTTCGATGTTGAGCAATGCGTAAACCGCACCTTCCACCTTGATCGGCATGCACAACTCGGAGACAGTCAGCGGGCTGATGCGCAAAAAGAGTTTACTGAAGCGCGTACTCTTCTCCACATTTCCGATGCTGACCTCTACTCCGGTTCGAACCACATAGCCCAGCACACCTTCATCGATGCGCTGCTCGTAGTTGGCAGGTATGATGAGATCGCTCGATTGCGACATCTGCGTCTCCAGTGAGATCGTCTTCCGCTCCTCATTCACCCTGAAGACAGATACGCTTTTCCACCCATAGTGAGCCGCCAACCTGTTTACGAGCAGGGAGAAGATGCTTGCGTTGTCGGTGCAACGGAGTACATCACGCACGAGGCCGAGACGGAATTCGAGTTCTTGAACCTCCTCATAGTGGAGTGCAGTGCCTAGAGCTATATCCAGGGGCAGCGCTTCCAGTTTTCTGCGATGATCATCGTTGTATGCATTCGGTTTTTTGCTGGAGAGGACAAATGATCCGATTACCCGGCCTTCTCTGACTACCGGGTATCGTATGAACGAAGCCAACCCCAAGGTGCGGATGTTCTCGGTCGTTTTCCTCACGTAACTCTGATCCAGATCCATCGATTGAATGAACTCGACGACGTCCGGAACCATGACCGTCTGCGGGTGTTGGGCCCACAGTTTCAGGAGCGGAGTCATTTGAAACCAGCGTTGTGACGGCTGGTTCGCCAGCTCCTCCGAGGTCGTGAAAAGCATGCGGGAGTGAATCGTGTCCGCGCTGTAAACCGTCACCGAACACACGTCGAACGGGATAACTCTCCTGGTCTGTTCGGCTACCGACTCGAGAAGCGCTTTGGAGGTATGTGATTTCTGCACGCACTTCTCGATGGACCTGGAAGCTCCCTCCACCTCCAGCGTTCGAATAAAGCTGACCGCCCCAACAACCGCCCCTGTGGGATCCATGGCGGGCATGGCAGCCACTCTCACCGGGATTCGCCGGTGATCCGGTTCACGGACTACCTCGGTTTCGTATTCTTCGCTCAGCCCTTTCAACCGATTATCAAGCTTTTCCCTCCAGAGACTCATGGTCGACTGGTCGGGCACGAACTCAAGAATGCTTCGCTTGTCCCACGATTCGATCCCACAGATTTCCATGGCCTTTTTGTTGGCGTAGGTGATCTTGAAATCAAGATTGACTCGGACAATGCCGAGGGGCGATGCGTCGAATTGGCGGTTGATCCATTCCTCCAGCACCTTCATGCGCAGGAAGACTTTGGAAGAAGAGGGATCGAATACGGAAGCAGCACCTGGCTCTTCGGTTGCGGCCATGACTTACCCTCAGAGAGTAGGCAGGGGACTACTCCAAACCCAAGGCCATCATTCCTTCGACGCAAAGCGCCCCCGGAACGGGCGTGAACCTCGCGATTGGCAGCCTATTCTTAATACAGAATTACCCGAGTTACTGCTAACAGTGTAGTCAGCGGCAGTACATTGTCAAGTTCCATCTATGAGATTCTGGCGATTTTGGATTATTCAGTGTTTACCATGCACTTTCTTAGAGTTCTTTATGACTTGACGGAGTTCAACTATCGACCCACTGACAAGAGGACGCCAACTTGATTATTTATCAGCGAGTTGGGGGGTGTAGCGAGGCGCGAATTCAATCGCTTTGAGGAATCAACCACCCATACCTACCCTGCCTTATGAGGCCGGGGTAGGATCATCGCCGCTATTCGACGCCTGCGGTCTGTTGACTTAGCAGCCTGGCATAAAAGGTTCCATCAAGGTAATCACCGCCTCTGGCGGAGCGACTTGAAAAGGCTCTCGGTTGCTGCGGTCGTCGTGCAAGATGACATTTCGCTGCTGGCGCCCTGGAAGGGCGCACAGCCCGGGGCTAGGGATCACAGAAGTGGAGAGCCCTGGAAAGGCGACAGAAAGGCTGTCATGTTCGGAAGTTCTGTCGTCCCTCTTGGGCTCTCATCGACTGGAACGACTGACCCCGGGCTGCGCTTCGCTTGCCCGGGGCTTGCCCCCTCCGGGGCACTTCGTCAAGCTAAGCCCTCTGCGATTGGTAGCTAACTCCACTCTTTCGGTGGGTATGAAGGGCTTGGATGATTTAAGCCTCCACGGCTCGAGTTTTGACATAGAATCGTCATGATTATCGGTGAAGAACCGAAATGTATATCAAATGTATATCCGGCGCAGTATCCACCTTCTTGAATCACCGCCGATCGTTTTCATTTTAGAACGAGAAAGGCAATCATGAATCCTCAACAAATCACTACCGCTCAGAAACCACGCATTCTGCTCAGTGTCAGGTATGTCACAGGACCCATGAAGTTTTTCGCGCGCCTGCTTTTCGGGGCGGTCGTGTTCGCGCTCAGCTTCAACACGCTTTTCGCGCAAGCAATCTGGGACGCACCGGGCACTCACAGGCCGGCCCACCGTCTCAGTGGCGGCTCGCTAACGACGCTTCAGTCAACGCCACTTCGCACTCGGCCTGCAGCGGCAGTCGGCAATACAGCGTTGGTGCCCGGACAGGTCTTTGGGCAATCAAGCACCGATGCAGAGTTTGCGCAGGGCAGGATTCTCGTTTCATTTAAGGAGGGCACTTCCTCCAACGAAAAAAGGGATATTCTCAGCCGTGCTTCGAGGGAGCTGCAGCTAGCCTCGGATTCGACCAGCCGATATTTCGATGTTATTCAGATTGCCGGCGACGGCATCAGCGCGGAGGAAGCAATCGCGAGACTCAGGACTGATCCGCGCGTACGTATTGCGGAGCCGGACTACGTCGTTCATACCCAGGACAACGTTCCCAACGATCCCCATTTCAAATATCTGTGGGGCCTTCAAAACCTGGGCCAGGGTTCCTATGGCTCTTCTGGATGCACGACATGCTCCAAGCCGGGAGCAGATATCGCCGCCGCACAGGCCTGGGACCTCACCACGGGAAGCAGCGATGTAATAGTGGCGGTGATCGACACCGGAGTGGATTACAGCCATCCGGATCTGGCGGCGAACATCCTGCGCGACGGCGCCGGCAAGGTGGTAGGGTACGACTTCGTCAACAAGGACGATGATCCGATGGACGATTACGGCCACGGTACGCACTGTGCGGGACCAATCGGGGCCGGCGGGAATAATGGCATTGGTGTGGCGGGCGTTTGCTGGAATGTGAAGATCATGCCTTTGAAGTTCCTGGATGCATCCGGCGGGGGCTACACCTCGGACGCTGTCAGCTGCGTTGATTTCGCCATCTCCCATGGGGCCCATATCCTCAGCAACAGTTGGGGGGGAGGCGGGTTCAGTCAATTGCTGCTGGACGCCATCCGGCGCGCAGAAAAGGCGGGAATTCTCTTTGTGGCCGCGGCAGGCAACTCGGCCATGAGTATCGATCCGGGAGGTTTCTACCCCGCCAATTACAACCGGATGGCTTCCAACGTCATAGCTGTCGCGGCGACGGACGATTATGACATTCTCGCCAGCTTTTCCAACTACGGACCGAAGACATGTGATATCGCAGCACCGGGCGCAAGCATATACAGCACCCTCCCGACGGGGAATTGTCCGCTCTGCAGTCCCTCTGGATACGGTTATCTAAGCGGAACCAGCATGGCGACACCTCATGTTGCCGGCGCAGCGGCGCTCATCAGATCCCTATATCCCAGAGCTTCCTTGACGGAACTTCGTGCCCGCCTGATTTATTCGGCGGAACATCCGGCTGAAATGGAAGGCTATACGCGCAAAGGCCGGCTGAATGTCTTCAACGCCATGCAATCGGATGCCGTGCCTCCAGGCACTCCGTCGGATTTTTCCATCTCGCAGGCGTCAGGAACAGGCCTGAGGCTGACATGGACCGCATCGGGCGAGAATGGGCCTTCGGGCACAGTCAGCGCTTATCAAATTTTCTATAACACTATCTCCGACATGACGACTGCGGAGATGCTGGAGCCGGGAATGATACCCGGCCCTCCTGGAACCCTGGAAACCGTGGATCTGATGGGCCTGGTTCCGAACACAGTCTATTATGTCGGTATCCGCTCGGTTGACAAGGTCGGAAACACATCCTCGCTGATCTCCGCTGCTCCGGTCCTGACCAATAGCGCCGACTTTTTCGACAGTGCCGAATCCACACTCGCCTTTGGAACTGACTATGGCCCGTCCTGGACGGTGGGAACCGACGATGCTCACACCGGCCAGCATTCATATACAAGTCCAGCCGGCTTGTCCGCGAACCAGAGTTCGACCCTACAGATGACGGGTACCTTTTCTCCCAGGGGACCAGCCTATCTGGCGTTCTGGACGAAAATGGACCTCGATTACCCTAATGACTTTCTCGGTTGCATGGTGCAGGAGATAGATACAGGCAACGGAGAGTACCATAGCGTCGGATCCGGATCCAGCGGCTGGGCCCGATATCGTTTCGACTTGAGCCGGCACGCCGGCCACGCCATCAAGATAGGTTTCGTGATTTATCGAGGAGGAAAAGCCGCGAGTTCGGCTTCCCATCGCGCCTGGATCGATGACGTCGCTATCGTGCAACTGACACAAGGCTTGGTGGACGACGTCGAGGGAACGGCCCAGTTTACGGGGTTTCCGCCCTGGAGCGTGACAACAGAGAGCAGCGCAAGCTTATCGCATGCCTGGTCCGACAGTCCACAGGCGGTCTATGCCAACAACGTACGACTGCCGTTGATGCAGAACTCGAGCATGTCGGCGCCGGGCGGGTTGGGTGCTCTCAGCCTGGTATTCAAAGCCAAGATCGATCTCGAGGCGAACAGGGATTACCTTGAGATCTATGCTTCGCCTGACGACGGGGCAAGCTGGGAATATCTCGGCGCGCTCACCGGAACTGCCGATTGGACTACGTACTCCTATGATCTCTCCGGCTGGAAAAAGGTACGAGCCCTGTTCTACCTGGTATCCAACGAGGTGATTACCCGGGATGGCGTCTATATAGATGACATCGGCATATGGGGAGAATCCTTCACCACGGCCCGAGCCGCTATCTCCGATCCGCAGAAAACCGCCACAGTCCTCCCTGTGCCAGCTGGAGGCGCGAACGCGGCCGCGACGGGGGGGAACTCAGGGACAACTCAGTCGGGGTACGCGACGGTCGACATAAGCTCGGGCGGCACCCCGTACGGGACGGCCGTGATGAGTATCACTCAAGGAAATATCGTCGTGAGTGAGGCTGCGGTGACCACGTCGCCGCCCACCACTGCTGCGCGAGTATTCATCGACTATCGCACCGGAGCCGCCGAAATATATACCGGGCTGGCGATTGTGAATCAGGGCCTTGCAGCGGCAAATATCACTTACATCCTGCGTAATCCAGGAGGCGTGCAGCTCGCCGTGGGGCACGGGACTCTGGCATCCGGGGCCCACATTGCCAGGTTTATCCACCAGCTTAGAGAGTTGGCTCCCGACTTCAATCTTCCCTCGGATTTCGCGACGTCGGTTCGATTCGGCTCGCTCGAAATCGACAGCGACCTGCCGCTCTCTGTCACCGCATTGCGCCTCACGGTGAATCAGCGCGGGGATCCGCTTCTGACAACGACCCCTGTCGTGGACCTCAACGGATCCTCGGTTTTTTCGCCGGTCTATTTCCCGCAATTTGCGGACGGTGCCGGGTACCTTACAACCATCATTCTGGTCAATACTTCGAACACGCTGGAGATTGGCACAATTGATTTTTGGGGCGATGACGGAACCGCCGTGAATGTCCTTACTGACGCCGGGGCTTCCAGTTCCAGCTTCTCCTACTCCATCCAGGCCGGCGGAGTTTTTGTACTTCAAACGATCGGCGCCGGCGCAGGGGTCCTGGCCGGATCAGTGCAGGTGACGCCGACTGCGGGCACTCCCACTCCCTCGGGTGCGGGGATATTCAGTTATTCTTCCGGGGGCATAAAGATCACCGAATCGGGTGTGCCGGCAGCGTTCCCCACGAGGCACGCCCACATCTTCATCGACCAGTCCCTGGGACATGAGACCGGGCTGGCAATCGCCGCGCCGACTTCGCGCGGAATCGATGT
>DASQID010000594.1:0-6871 GCA_035631775.1 Acidobacteriota bacterium | reverse complement strand
CAGCCTGAAAGGGCGCGGCGGCGGGCGCTCGCGCCAAAATGTGAATTTATTCTTGCGCCAGCCCTTAGGCCGGAAGACAAAAATGAAACTTCCCAGAGCTGACCCGAAGGTCCTGCTTCTCACTCTGGTGTTCTCTTGTGTGCCCCTCACAGCTCAGCAGGGGGCCTCAGATGCATCCTCATTGCGCGCCCGCCTTCAGGCATCCATCGGCAAGATTCCCTGGGACCCTTTCCACGGCTACCGGCTCAGTGGCCAGTTCGCATTAAAAGTAATCTCGGAGGAAATCCGTTACAGGGCCGTCATTTCCAGAATTAACGACCGGCAGCTGACCGAGTATTCCAGCGAAGATCCCTCATATGACATGAGCTATGGATGGTCCGCGGATCGCGCGTGGGCCGGGTCGCACGAAATCACCGTGCAGATCAGCCCCAGCCAGGTTCCCTTTACGGCTCAGTTTGATTTTCCCCTGCTGTTCGCCGACCTGATCCGAATCCTGGGGGAGGCTGAGCGCTCCGCGGAGTTCCGGCTGGTCCGCGGCGGCTTGGAGATCTATGTCCGGGGGAGGCTGCGAAACGGGCAAGTGGCAACGTTCTATCTCAACTCGGTCGAGTATTTTCCCCGAAGAGTCAGCATTTCGAGCGCCAATACGCCGGCAAACGCCTGGCTGTTCACCACAATGGAACCGGATGAATCGCCCTCCTTCATAGGGCTCTCGCAGCCGTCAACCGACTTTGAGATTTGGTTCTCGGACCTGGCTGACATGGGCGGTTATCGCTACCCCCTCAGAACAGATTATGTTCAGCGCGGCGTCCCTGTTGCGACTTTCATGCTGGAGAGGGCTGAATCTCCGACTGAGACGATCCCATTGCGGATTCCGGCGACATTGCCATGGGCCGCGGCCGCAGGTCTGTCCAAATCTACGGGCGGAGTAGGCCGTCCTGCGCTTTATCTTGGGGAAACGCAAATCACCTCCTTCCGAACCCGTCTGCGGTCTTCACCTTGGTCCGACTGGAAACGCATCAATCAGCTGGTGGCGGGTTGGGCACTCATCGTCAGCTGGATCGGTCCCGTGTTTCATTCTGCACCCTCAATGAGGCTTGTGGGCATCGGATGGGGTGTCTTGCTGTTGGGGATCATGGCTCTGTTCATACGGCGGGCCAGGCTCTATAAGCAGCGTCTCTCCTGGTGGTTCGTCGTCGCATTTCTTGCCGGCACTCTCTTCGTATTCGCCGCCGCTTTTGCCTCACGACAGTTGCATTCGGCGCATGGCCGTGCACTGTTGACCCTTCACACATCCATCCGATACGCCGTAACCGGCAGCCCGGCGACGTGCAGGCGGGCGGTGCATTATCTTCACAATCTGGCCAAAGACGCCCCGGCCTCCTCCATGGAGGAACTCGGAAAAGCCTGCCAGGCGTATGCACTCGCCTACGACCTCATCAGGCCGAGGCTCACCCCGGCAGAGAACCGGGACTTGAGCAAGGAGTTGTTTGACCTTGCCCGCCCACTTTATGGAAGCCTCCAGGGGTGGCGCAGCAACACGGAGGCGGGAACCATTGCTGCCGCCGGCTTGGGAATGACCGGTCTTGCGCTCGGCTCCGATCTGTATGTCGGAACGGCACGCAGCGTCCTGGAAAAATCGCTCGACCGGCAAATCTCCGGCGGCCTGCATCGAGCGGGTCCCGGGCCGGGAGTTCAGGCACTCGATTCGGCCGTGAATCTCTTCTACGCGCTGAAGAAAACGGGCACATCCGATTACTTTCAGTCCCGGTCCTTTCAGCAGTATGTCCAAGCGATGCTGCTGCTCACTTCTCCGCTGGGTACCCTGCCGCTCTTCGGAGACACCGACCTGGATGATGCCGGACACTGGAGCGAAGTCTTGCTGAAGGTCGCCGCACATATGCCGAAGGGGATCGGCCGGCAGTGTATTCAAGTCCGGGACCACTACGTGGCTCTCGGACGCTTCAGCGCGACCGGATTCCGCAAGGTGACGCAGCTGTTAACACAGCCACTCGCATCATTCTATGCCGATCCTTACGTTCTCTTCCTATATGACAGAACGCTGCAGGCAGGTGAATCTCCTGCCTGCAGTGCCGTGCTTGGAGACGGGAGGGCAGCGGTCTTGCGCTCCGGCGCGAGCACGGACTCGATCTACCTCGCTCTGAGCGCGACAAGCTGGGGATGGAAGCCAACGCATCGGGACATCCTCACCTTCGATCTGTATGCCTATGAGGGGCTGCTGCTGCACGGTGCCGGCTGTCCGGGCAAGAACAGTCCGTTGCATTCCGCATCCGCAGAAACTGAATCCAGCAACTGCATCACTCTGAACAAGCAGAGCCAGTCCGGCACGCGGTGTGCGGGAATCACCGCCTCCCTCCTCAACCAACCGTTGTTTGACCACGTCCGGGCACTTGCTGACGGGACTTACGATTATGGCCAGGTACAGCGCGACGTTGTGATGGTCCGCCCTGAATGGGGTCATGCGGGCTACTTTGTGCTCGTGGATGACGTATCCACAGCGGCGGCAGACATAAGCACGGAATGGTACCTGCATGGCATGGGTGAGATAGCGACCGGCGTCGACAGGATATCTCGCTGGAGTTCGGCTGCGTTCTACGGTCCACGCTGGAAAAAGAGCGAGCTGACGATTGCGGCTTTCCCCCTGAATACCTTCAAGGATCTTCGTACGGGGCCCGGCACTCTCTATTCTGTGAATTCGTCACAGGGCCGTCATTCCGAGACGCTGGTGCTCGGGTGGACAGGCTCTAACCGCCTCTGCACGGTTCTATTTCCGGCCAGGCAGGGAATGCAGGAACCAGCCATGCAGATCCATGATGGTGGCAACACTGCTACGATCGGCAGTTCAGACTGGGTAAGCCTCGGCAAAGAGGGAATTCTCAGGGTTTCGGGTCCACTTGTCCACTCAGGGGAGTATGTCATTGCCCGGAAGCGAGGCGATGGATTCCCCGCGGTTCTAATGATATCCGGACTCGAATTCCGATTCGGATCGCATTCGATCGACAGCGACAAGCCGGTGACGATCTCCCTGGACGGTTTGGCAGGCGGCATTCTGAATTCACGCCCGGACACACGCATCGAGATACGCTCCCCGGAAATCACCTCGGGCAGTGACTTCCTGTTGGACGGCAAACGCGTCACTTCAACCGGGGATGGGTCGATTGTCATTTTATTGGGCCGCACAGGAGAGCACAGCTTCAGTCGCGCCGGTCCTAATTAGATTCTGTCGCGAGACTCCTTGGCCATGCGGAAAGCGCCCCGGAGGGGCGCCAGCCAATAGCCCCGGGCAAGCGAAGCGCAGCCCGGGGTTGGGATTGTCAAGAAAGATCAGAGCCCTGAAGGGGCGACAGATAACACGTGGCATACAAAGGCCTTTCGCGCCTGCCGGGGCTCGGCATTATACAATATCCTATCCGGGGGCTTGCGCCCCCGGCTACTTGCTTGGGCCCCTCCCGGGCCCAACCTGACGGGCGATTCATCGAGTTTCGCGACAGAAACTAACTATCAGTTTCTGTCGCGACGGACTCGAGCGCCTGCATCGCGCCGGAAGCATCGTTTGTGAAGAGCCGGCTCACGCCAGGTAGAAGTACACTGCGAGCCGGCTATGGCAGCCCCCCGGAGAACCGTATAAGATTAGTTTCGCTGTGAGAAAGGAATGTCCTTCGATGAGAAAGCGATCGGTGCTGCTTCTGAGCTTTGGCCTGTTCACAAGCCTCTGCCCGGGCATATCTGAGGGAGGGATTCAGGAGAAACGGGATCTCGCAATCGAGGAAAAAATAGTCCACTACCTCAAGGAGCACTCAAAACCCGGTGAGCCGCTTGTTGTGAGCGACCTGCACAATAACGTCTTCAAGTCCACCGAGGAAAGAAAGGTGCTTGACAGGCTTTTCAACACGTTCTTCAAAATCCCGCTCTTCGTGGCGCAATACAAAGCGAGCACAAATCAGATTCCGACCCTTGCCGATATCGCTCGTCAGTTCAACCTTCCGATCGAGGGAGAGGCTGCGGTCCTCCTATCGATCATCGACAATGATCCTCGTGTGCCGAAGTTCATCGTCCGCGATGCCAAGACAGGGGAAATCACAGGCGTGAACATCGAAGCGGTGAAGAAAGACCGTCGATTCGGTCAGGTACTGGAGAGGACCCTGAGCGGCTGGGTGGGGAGGGACGCTCCCCCTTTCTATGCGCAATCGTTCGAGGGGAAACCGTTTTCGTCTGAAGACTTGAAGGGCAAAAACTACCTCCTCTACTTTTGGTTTTCCGGCTGTCCGCCCTGCGTCAGAATTTCCCCGCATCTGGTCGAACTGCAGCGCAAATTCGGAAACGAGAACTTCACGGTGGTTGGGGTCAACGCAGATCGCTTTCTCGAGCTCGAAACCACGGATGACCAGCGGTCAGCTTATGTTAAGAAGGAGCACCTCAGCTTCCCTTTGGTCCACTTGAACAGGAAGATGCAGGAAGATTACGGCAACGTAAACGTTTACCCTACCCTCTTCCTGGTGGATTCAGGAGGCGTCATTCAGAAGAACTATGTGAGCTACCAGACGCTTAACATCATGATGGATGACGTGGCTGCACTTCTCAAGTCCGAACACCCGCAGTGAGCGGTTCAATGCCGTTGGCCGCTTTGGGCCCCCGCGCCGTCCCGCTGTGCGGGTGGTTTACGGAACAAGGACGAATCGAGCGTCTCCCTGGCCTTTGCAACCTGGCTGGAATCGCCATGCACGACGACGAGAAAATGACCTGCCTGCAGTGCGGATTCGTAGTCTGAAATGCTCTTGACGGAAATGTGCCAGTCACGCAGGGCGTCCCGCAACGGACTTATTTCTTCGTGGAATTGCAGATTTGTCCAGGCTGAGATCATCGGCTGGGCAAGGGGGCCGGCAACCAGAATCGGGCCGATCCCGGAGATGGTGAGGAATGCATCACCGGTCAGTTGAGACCATATCTTGTGCCAGAACGAGACCCAGGCCGCCAGCCTCTTCTGGGAGGCTGCGTCCTCGCAAAAATTAAGGGACTGGTCGGCACTGCAGCAATCTTTCCCCACAACAGACAAGTGCCTGAGATCAGATCCGGCATTCTTCAGCGCCTTTATGGCATCTTGAACAAGTCGATGGCTATCGCACACATATACGGTCGCTCTTTGGTGCATGATCTACCTTTCCCCCGAGCAAATCATTTTGAGTAGCTATCGCCTGGCACCACAAAATGGGCACCAGGCGACGGTGATTTACCTAGTAGCGTGCGTGTCTGGCCGAACCGTGTCGGCGCGCTTCGGGTACACGAACTCGACCCCGTAGTTTTCATCCGGATAGAACCACGATTTGATGGCCTCAGGCCACCCAGGGTGCCTCTTCTCCAGATTCACTACTGTCTGGTCGGTTGTGTTGGTTCGATAGTCTGCCTCTGCCTGGACTACCTCCATGTAATCTCCCCGAGCGTTGAGAACGCCGACGAGGTAGCCGGATCCAGTCCTGTCGAGGATTCGGAACTCATACTTCCCCGGTGCCAAGACCAAACCCGGGAGTTCCACGGGCGCAGAGAAAGTCAGATAGGTATCCCAATCGTACGCATCGGCTTTCGCATTTGGCAGTCCCACAGCCATCAGCATCAAAAAGGAGAAAACCGCCGCCACGATTTTACAGCTTCGCATCGTTACACCTCCAAGTGCCGTCTCAGAAAACTTCCACACCGACGGCATTAAAGCTTGTGGGGCTCCCACATCCCGAATACGGCCTCCGGCGAAAGCCGGAGTTGGCAACACGGGTATGACAGCAAGAACCATGCCAGATCGGCAGTGCGACGTCCGTGGTCGCCAACCGAAGGGAGTGCTTCCACTTGCCTGGATCTTAACCACTAATTCCATCGTCTTGTGCGGCTGCACAAATTGCATTGCCCGGCAGGGCACATCACGCAAGATCTGAAAAACGAACCGGTTGGGAACGGTGAGGCATTCTTGTGTCTCGATCGTTTTTGCCACGCTCGAGGGACCCGGAAAAAATCGTCCAGGTCTCACCTTTTTACCTGTTCTTTCATGCCGCGAAGCAGGCAATAAGCGGGCGGGCAGACTTACGATTTTCCAATAAGTGCTTTGCGTCCGATTCGAAACTCGGATAGATTTCCATATACCGGATGGGGAACGAAATTGAAGCCAACGCATTGACAAGGGGATACGAAAATGAGACCCATGCATCGTCCTCTATTGGTCGCTTTGCCGATACTCACGATTGTTCTGCTCACTGTGACACTATTGGTGACAGGGGTGGCTCAACAGGATCCCGTTTACAGGATCCATGACTGGAATCGTTTGCGACCTCCGGTGGTCGACCCGGGGACCCCAAGCACCCAGGAACAGCCAGGTAAGGCACCCTCCGATGCCACGGTTCTGTTCGACGGCAAGGACTTGAGCCAGTGGGCGAGTATGGATGGCAATGCGCCAAAATGGATCATCAAAGACGGTGTGCTCGAGTGTGTGCGGGGGAGTGGCTATGTACGCACCCTGCAGAATTTCGGTGATTGTCAGCTGCATCTCGAATTTGCGACACCGGTGCCACCGCAAGGAAAAAGCCAGGGACGCGGCAACAGCGGCGTGTTTATGATGGGCCTGTACGAGATTCAGGTGCTGGACAACTACGACAATCCGACGTATGCCGACGGGTACTCAGGCGCAATCTATGGAGAATATCCGCCGCTTGTAAACGCTTGCCGCCCGCCGGGACAGTGGCAATCATACGACATAGTCTTTACACGGCCCCGGTTCGACGAAAAGGGTCAGCTCGTCACGCCCGCGCGTCTGACACTGCTTCATAATGGCGTGCTGGTTCAGAACAATGCCGCCATCAAGGGCCCGACC
>DASQID010000593.1:0-10875 GCA_035631775.1 Acidobacteriota bacterium | reverse complement strand
CCGGAGGGGCGCCAGCCAATAGCCCCGGGCATGCGAAGCGCAGCCCAGGGTTGGGATTGTCAAGAAAGATCAGAGCCCTGAAGGGGCGACAGATAACACATGGCGTACAAAGGCCTTTCGCCCCTGCCGGGGCTCAATATTATGCAATATCCTATCCGGGGGCTTGCGCCCCCGGCTACTTGCTTGGGCCCCTCCGGGGCCCGACCTGATGGGCGATTCATCGGGTTTCGCGACAGATACTAAATAGGCTTGTCTATCTACGGGCAGTCGATCTATTCTAGCCGCAAAATATCGTCTTGAGTTTTGCCGGTTTGAGCCGGAGCTGGGGGGTGGGCCCGATCCCCACTGGCAGACTGCCGTGCTGACGATTGTGCCGCTGAGCCTGAGCAATGAAACTCAAATGCCTCTCATCGTCGCTCCCGACAATTCCGGCAAAGACCCAAAGATGAAATGAATGCATGAACCCCTCGCCTGATGGCCGGGATTCATGGGTACACTCGTTCAATTCGCCCTGGGCAGAGGATATGCAGCCCGGGCTTCAAGACTTGTGACCTTCGAGGAGTAGGATCCTTTTCACCGCGATCTCGCCGATCGAAGCGCTCTATGGACAACAGTGAATTCTTGGAGGGGGAGACGATGAAAACTGTCCTGGCAGTCGCCACACTTATTCTGGCGTTCAACGTCGATATGCTGGCCCAGGTAACCACGGGAACCATCCTCGGGACCGTGAAGGATCCAAGCGGTGCCGTGGTGCCGGGTGCTCAGATAGTAATCACCGAGAGTTCCAAAGGAATTGCCAAAATATTCATCACAGATGAATCTGGTGCGTATACCGCTCCCTTTCTGATCCCCGGCGCCTATGACGTCAGCGCAGAGATCACGGGCTTCAAGAAGCAGGTCCAAACTGGTGTCGTCCTGCAGGTCGATCAGAAGGCTCGCGTGGATTTCACACTGGAAATCGGCTCGGCAAGCGAGACGATCAGTGTAGAGGCTGCAGCTCCGTTGGTGAAGACCACGAGTTCGGAGTTGGGTGAGGTCATCGAGCAGCGCGCGATCAGCGAGCTACCGCTGAACGGGCGCAATTTTGCGATGCTGGTTTACCTGTCGCCCGGAGTCACTCCAGGCCAGCAGGGAGAAAATCTGTCGGGTGCCAGCACCTTCAACCCGCGCGGGGCATCCAATTTCAACGCGCTGGGCAGTCAGGCTAATGGCAATGCCTGGCTCGTTGACGGCATTGACAATAACGAACATACCTTCAACACCGTCATTGTCATGCCGACCCTGGAATCGGTGCGTGAGTTCAAGGTGCTGACCGGGACATACTCCGCGGAGTTCGGACGCGGTTTCGGAGTGGTGTCCGTCTCTACTAAATCAGGCAGCAACGACCTCCATGGAACGTTGTTTGATTATTTGCGAAACGATGTCTTCGATGCACGCCCGTTCTTCCTGCTGCCGTCTCAGAAAAAGACGCCGCTCCGCCGCAACCAGTTCGGCGCCGCGTTTGGCGGCCCTGTCAGGATTCCGGGGTTGTACAACGGCCACAATCGCACGTTCTTCTTCGCGGATTATGCCGGCCTTCGCGAAGTCAGGGGCAATGCCTTTGTCAACACGGTACCTACCGACAAAACGCGCACCGGCGACTTCAGCCAGTTCACCGATGCCAATGGCAACCTGATCAAGATTTACGATCCACTGACCACCCGGCCCGATCCGGCCAATCCAGGAAAGTTCCTCCGCGATCAGTTTGCCGGAAACATCATTCCCCAAAGCCGCATTAATCAGGTGGGATCGAATATTGCGGGCATTTATCCACTGCCCAATGTGTCGGGAAACTTCAACAATTATGTTTCCACCGCCAACCGCGAAGTCACCGATGATGCATTCACCGCACGCGTGGACCACAAGGTGACCGAAAAGAACTCCATCTTTGTCCGGTATGCATTCAGCAATTACTGGCTCAATGCGCCACAGGGTCAAGCCAATTGCTGTCTGCCGACAACCGCTGACGCTGCCAAGAGGTTTGATCTGGGACCGTGGGTTGCAGGGATTCAGAATACCCACCTGGTGACGCAGGGGCTGGCGATCAATGACAGCCACATCTTCAGGCCAAATCTGATCAATGAATTCCGGACAGGCTTTGCGCGGACGACGCCGAGAACGGTCCAGTCGGATTTCGGGCACATGGCTGCGACATCGCTGGGAATTCAGGGGATCAACATCTCAGAGTTCACGACGGGAATTCCCAACATCAATGTTACAGACTTCACCGGACTGAGCGGAGGCCCGGCATTCCTGCCGGCCAACCCGCGCGAAACCCACTACCAGGTGGAGAATAACCTGTATTGGAACCGTGGCCACCATGGTTTGAAGTTCGGTTACCGCTACGTGCGCAGGCTCACCTCGCCCTTCACAAATACCGACACCCGCAGCACACTCAACTTCGGCAAGAACTTCACCAACGACCCGAAGACAAACACCCAGGGCACCGGGCTCGCAACCCTTCTGATTGGCTACTCCACCGGCGGCTCCCGCGGCTTTCTGATCACTCCCTATTACATGACGAATCAGGACCATGCCATGTTCATTCAGGACGACTGGAAAGTGGGGTCGCGCCTGACCCTGAACCTCGGGTTGCGCTACGATCTATTCCTGCCCGATGTGGAGGTGAACAATCGCCTGACCAACTTCGATCAGACCGCTCTGAAGCTGATATATGCGGGTGAGAATGGAGTGTCACGCTCGGTGAACAAGGAGTACAGTAAAAAGGACTTCGCGCCGCGCGTCGGTTTCGCATGGGATATTCTCGGCAAATCAGCCACTATTATACGCGGCGGATTTGGCATCAGTTATTTCCCCATCCAGGCATCGGGCTCGAACCTGCTTGGCCAGCAGGTGCCATATACCATCTCGCAGAACTTCTCTCCCGAAACCAATCCTACCGACTGGTCCAAGGTACCGCTGATCGGCAATCCGTTCCCTCCAATCCAGCCGATCAAACCCACGACGACGGCAGAGCTCAATGCTGCAAATCCGCGTGTTATCGGACACGATCTGGGAAAATTCCCCTCGTACATGGAAACATGGAACCTGGATGTGCAGCAGCAGCTCACCAAGACGGTCGTATGGGAAATCTCGTACGCCGGAAGCCGAGGCATTCACCTGCCTATTGGCTACAACACCAACGAGGTTCAGCCCGGCACGGGTACTCAAGCCTCGCGCAGGCTGATACAGCCTCTGAACAATCTCAGCAACTTTACGATGTTCCAGAACCGGAACATGTCGACCTACCACGGCATGCAGACCAAGGTGTCCAAGCGCTTCTCTCAAGGGTTCCAATTCCTCTCCAGTTACACATGGTCCAAATCACTGGATTACGGCGGGACTGCGGCCAGCGGCGGCGGATCGAGCGGCAATCCGCAAACGGTCACCAACATCAGGGCTGGTCGGGGAGCTTCGGGCTTCGATGTGAAGCATCGCTGGATTTTGAATTATCTGTACGAACTGCCGTTCGGTGCGGGAAAGAAATGGGCGCCCGGCGGCGTTCCCTCGGCACTCGTTGGAGGATGGCAGGCAAGTGGGATCATAACCCTGTCCACCGGCCGGCCCTACAATGTAGGACTGAGTACAGGGGTGAACAACGGAGCGCCGAGCTGGCCCAACCGCATCGGCGACGGCAGGCTGGATAACCCGACCGCCGACAAATGGTTCGACTATTCAGCCTTCGTGGCGCCTCCGGCAAACACTTATGGCAACGTAGCCCGCGGAGTGCTCTATTCGCCCGGCGTGGTGCAGTTTGACATGTCTTTCACGAAGAATTTCAAGATCACCGAGCGCGTGAGGCTGGAATTCCGTTTTGACGGCTTTAACCTTTTCAACACGCCGCTCCTTGGGTTCCCGAACGCCAGTATCGGATCACCCACGGTCGGCAAGATCACCAGTACGAACGGAGATAATCGCGACTTGCAGTTCGCACTGAAGCTGAACTTCTGATTTGCTATTGTGTAAACCTCCAGCCTTGCTGGGGACTCAAAGAGTTTGCCCAGTTTCTTGGTACGGACAGAGTTCATGTGCGGGGGGATCAGACCTGGATCAGATCCCCCGATGTCGCCACCTTTGGTGGCGACGTGCGCCGGTCTGATGACCAGCGCCACAGGAGAGCTCCTTTAAGGCCAGTTGAGGTCATTCTTGCGCGGGCCCTTGGAGGAGGACTTAAGAAGAGCCGAGTCCACGCAGGGAATAGCCGCGATGCTGCCATATCGCAGTTGTCAGCGCGAAGCGCCGACCGCTATGAGCGGTTCAGGGTCATGCCGCCGGCCCTGCCTGGCTCTGCCGGAGATCTGTGATTATCAATGGCCTTCCCCGCAGGTAACGATGGTGGATCCAAAGGCACAGGGGAAATTAGCCTACACTATTGATGGACGGATCTGTCAGCCCGTACGATGTTTTTTTTCACATGAGCGCACCGGAAATTCCCATTGAGACGGCGGAACGGATTCACCGAGCCTCCCTGGAACTCTTGCGGGATCCAGGCGTTCGTCTGGAACATGACGAAATATTCCAGCTCGCACTGAGCAGGGGTGCCCGGGCGGGATGCGGAGCACAGGTTGTCCGCATCCCCGAGGAAATGGTCAGAGAGGCCCTCGACCTCTGTCCCAAACCCATCTCGCTCTGCGACAAAAGCGGCCGGCCGGCCGTGCTTTCCGCGGAAGGCGAGTCGTG
Source organism: Acidobacteriota bacterium (assembly GCA_035631775.1). Lineage (GTDB taxonomy): Bacteria > Acidobacteriota > UBA6911 > UBA6911 > UBA6911 > DASQID01. Next base: position 6,156 of record DASQID010000593.1, on the reverse strand, counting down.
TTTCTGGTCAGTGCCCGGCATGTCGATCTTGAGAGGGGGAACTCATCGCCCGTTTACCTCCGGCGACATGGCAGACATCGCGCGGCTGCTCGATCAGCTCGAAAACGTGAGCGTGATATTCGGCATGTCCATGGAGGATATCCCTCCTCCCGCCCGCGATGTGGTTGGTCTCAAGATCATGGCGCTCAACAGCCGCAAGCACCTCCGGGTCCTCTGTTTCACTGCCGCCGGGGCTGCCGCATTGAAATGCATGAAACCGGTTGTCGGCGACTATCCTTGGTTCAGCATAGGATTTACCGCTCATGGACCTCTCCGCTGGACGCAGGTGGCGCTGGACATTTTCAAAAATACGGCCGGCGCCGGGATCCCCGCCACGATCAACGGTGAACCGATGGCGGGCACCTCGGCACCGATTACCCTGGCAGGGGCGGCTGCAGTCGGAAATGCCGAGATACTGGCCGGTATCGTCGTCAATCAGTTGCTCGAGCCGGGCAGGCCCTGCATCTACAACCTCGGACTGGCGCACGTCTTTGACATGCGTACGGCGATTGCCGTGACCGGAGCTCCCGAAAACGCCCTCCTGGCAACCGCTTCAGCGATCATGGGACGCTACTATCGGCTTCCTTCGGCTTCATGGGTATCAACCGAATCGATGGTGCCGGATTCTCAGGCTGCGCTCGAGAATATGTTTGCCTTCCATACCCACCTCTCCAGCGGCGTCTCCTGCATCTGGGGTATCGGCCAGCTCGAGTCTGAATTGACGATCTGCCCCGCACAGGCGGTAATCGATGACGAGATGATCTCCTACATCCGGCGTTTCCAGCAGGGATTTCCGGTTGATTCGGATTCACTGGCGCTGGAGATAGTGAGGGAAGTAGGGATCGGCGGCTCGTTCCTGCAGGCCGAACATACTCTGAGCCGGTGTCGCACGGAATTCTTCCTGCCGTCCATCTCCTGCCGTGTCCGCCGAGGCAGATGGGCAAAGGAAGGGGCTAAGCGAATGGATGAAAAGGCGGAAGAAACCGCAAGCCGGCTGATCAAGACCCCGGTTGAGAATGGCCTTTCGCCTGAGCAGCAGGCAGAACTGGAGCGAATAACCGACGCATTCCTGAGTCAGCCGGCCAAGTCCTGACCTTCACCTGGAGCTCGAAATTCGTGGACCACCCCCGTCCCCCAGTTCGGTGGGAGACGCAGCACAGCGTTCAAATCCTTGCCACCTCGAAAGGGACACAGTGCCCGTCTTGGCGGCTTCGATAATGTCGGTCACGGTTACTTCCCGGCGAATGCCTTTGATAACAATAAGCTCTCCGGTGAATTTGCCCGTATTCGGATCGAAATAGCGCGAGGCTGGTGAGGAATCAACGGCCTTCCGCACAGCATAGATCTTCTGAGTTGCATATTGCAGTTCGGATGCCAGGCTCCAAGGCGCGCTCAGCACAGTCGGATCTGGACCGGTATCCGTGTTTCCGCTGTGCAGGACGAAGTCGGTCTCCCACCTGGAGAAAAATCCGGAAGAAGAGTCTCCAATCGTCATCTCGAAAGCGAAAAGGCGATCAGGGCTGCCGAAGTCCTGTTTGGAATCCCTGATCGCGTTGCTCGTCATCCCGAAGGTGGAAACGAGGGAGTCGATATCTCCCTTAAGGATGGGTTCCGGCCAAGTGACTAGCATGAACGATCCCAAATTCTCTGGCGATCGCAATCCCATGAGATACTGGTCAAGCCGGCCATACCGCTGCGAGTCTTCAAGGGTCGTGAACGTGCCGTCGCCGTTGTCCTTCCAGGCGTTACCCTCCATCACCGAAGCCTCGGAGTCGAGATAGTAGTTCCAGTGCCCATAATCTCGTCCGAGGAGGTCGTACGAGAGATTGACTCCATCTCGAAATGCCGGGAAGGCCAGAAAACGATGACCCCATTCCTCGCCTATCAAGCTGACGGTGCTATGGTTGAGCGAGCCAATCCGCGCACTGATATCACTCGGATAGATGGAGAGGGAGTTCAAATTGATAAAACTCTGCAGGCGGCCCATGCTGCCGAACTCGTGAGAGTAATCACTCCCGCGGCTGACGGTTTCCCTGGACGATGTTGATGAGCTCCCTGAGGGCCTGCAGTTCGCCCTGGGTCTTGAAGCTCGTCTGATACCACTGGTCCACGCGGGCCTTGGCTGAATCGCCGGCAGGGCGCGGCCGGCGGGAAGAATAAGCGGCTATCCGCTTCTGTGCCTCCTCGGTTTTTGAGGCCTGCCCGATTTTGTCGTAGGTCAGCATCATCAAGTAATCCTGAACACGGTAATCCGGGTTCTGCGGCTTTCCTGTTCCCAGCCGTGCCGGAAACTCCTTTGAGCCCTCGAGGCGATTGATCGCGTCGTCATACCGGCTCTTCTTCATGGCCTCCATGGCCAGGCAGATCTGACACTGAACGAACAGTTCGTGAACGTCGCGCTGTCCCTCAAATGGAAGGATTGTGGCGTTTTGCAGCACGTCGAAGCAAGCCTGATAGCGTCCACTGTTGAGAAGGGACCTCGCCAGCAGGATCCTGATCAGGTCTTCGTCCGGAAAGAGCTTTGAGGCTTCTTCGGCCAGCTTGAGTGCCTTCTCGTGCATCCCCTGTTCAGCGTAGTAACTCGCCAAATGGTTCCAGTTCCTCCAATCCTTCGGATCGACGGCGAGGGCCCTTTCGAAATCCGCGAGGGCTTTCCGGGGATTGGCCTCCTTTTCCAGCCAGGCACGGCTGACATATGCACTAGCATAATCCGGCTTGTCTCCGCATTGCGTCAGCATCTCCAGCGCATCCTCATGCCGGCGCAAACCCCAGTAGACCAGGCCGAGGTAGTACTTCGCCTTCCAATCGCCGCCCGATGCTTTATCGGCCCATTGATAAACCGGAATGGACTCTTCGCGAAAGGGGAACACGAGGTAAGGGGAAAGCGCGGCTGCTTTTTTCAGCACCTCCATGCTCTTGTCCGGTGATTTCTCGCGCATGAGGTATGCACGCCAGTAGCCGATGGTCGGATACTCCGGTGCGACTTCGAGCACGCGAAGCGCATCATCCTCCAGGCCGAGGCTCAAGTAGTGCATGGCGATTTCAAGGTAGGTCTCGTGTGGGAGTTCGTTGCGGATCATGGACTTGAAGCTCTCGAGCTTCCCCGCATCGGGATCGAGCAGATATTCCTCGAACCGAGCAAGATGGTTAAGGGGATCGATGTCCAGAATTTTCCGCAATACCTCCCGCGCCTTCTCGGGCTGCTTGAGCAGGCGGCAGGCGCTGCCGAGCACCTCCAGGGCCTTGACGTTGTGGGCATCGTAATCCAGCGCGCGTTGCAGGAACTCCAGTGCGCGTCCGGAATTCCCTTCCATCAGGTAGATCTCGCCCAGTTGGCAATTAGCGCTGGAGCGATATTTCATCGACCGGGCCGCCCATCCCAGCGTTTCCTTGGCGTCGGTCAGATTTCCCATCCGTCTCGCAATGACGCCGTAAATGTAGTTCGCATCCGGATCATACATGACGTAATCAAGCGCCTTGGCGGCATAGTCCAGGGCTTTCTTATATTCGGCCCTTCTGCAATAGAGCTCTGCAACGCGGGTGAGGGCGCGCATGTGCATGGGTTCCCGTTTCAGGCACTCCAGATATTTTTGCAGCGCCAGATCGTAATTGCGCGCTTTCTCCTCCCGTTCGGCAGTCTGGTAGAGCCCCTCGAGAGTCTTTTCTTCGTAGTTGCGAAAATTCAGGGGTCGCTTCAATAGGTCTGCACCCGGATCGTCCGTATAATCCAGTTTGTCGCCGATTTCGACCCGTAGTTCGCCCTTCTTGACCGATGCAGGCAGCCTTTTCTCGTACACCTCCATCGGATTCAGGCTCAACCTTTCGCGATAGATTTCCTTCCCTCCGGCGCGGACTGTCAGAAATTCGTCGATCTTTTGCAGAGCGCAGACGGAAAGGTCAACGGCGTCGCCCGTGTTGCGCGCATTGAGCGCGGCGTACGGGGTAGCCTTCACCATCGGGCCGATCTTCTTGTAGGGAAACCACACTTCCCGCCACTGGTCGGTCGTGTACGGCGCGAAAAACTCGTGATCATTCTGGTCGAGAAGCCGCCCGTTTTGCGGTTCGAAGTAAGGCCCGTCATTGTCCGTCAGCAGGCTTTCCCAGATTTGGCCGGCGCCCGAGAGCGGCCAGCGGAAGAACTTCTGTCCCGGCACATCCTCGTGCATCGCCCAGTGGCCATAGCCGAACTGCGAATCGTGCCAGTAACCGCCCGAGAAATCGTTGAATGCTCCGTGGATGAAGAAACTGCCTTCGTCGCTGTCGTCGTGCTCTTTATAGAAGGCCAGGTTCTTCCCTTCCTTCATGGGCCACGGGCGCTCGGGTACAGAGTAATTGTGGCCGATGTACATCGTCCCGGGGAAAATGAACTCGAGATCCTTGCTGAGTTTGTTGGCGGCGTTCATCCAGACGTAATAGGACTGGTTGAGCGGCTGCGGGTTGTACCAGAGTGCTCTGGATTCAAAGTAGGCTTTGTCGGGCGCGAGGCGAAACTCCACGCGCCATTGGGTGCGCGAGGGAAGATCCATCGTTCCGACAAAACAGCTCACGCTGCCGTCGGGGTTGTCGCGGACCAGATAGTCCACGGGTGTTGCGGTGGCAGCAGTGTGGCCGACGATGCCGAAGTTCAACTCTATGCCCCCCGAAGTCCAAGGGCCGCGCAAGGCGATGTGACGGAATTTCCGAACGTGGTTAAAGTAAATGAACGGCCTGTCTGTGCTCTTCTCGATAGCGCCGATCAGCTTCCCACCTTCAGCAGGAAGAACGAACACTCGAATGTACGGATTCTCCATTCGAACGACGTTCCACGATTGGTCCGCGCCGATGTTGCTGAGCTTGTCGAAGAAGAAATATGGGTAAAGCCTCGGGCCCTTGCCCCAAATGCTGGACCGGGTCATTATCGGCGCAGGGTCCGGGCCGGAGAAGGGATAGGTCTTGAAGACTCTCTTTTCCTGCTGCACCGTAGCCTGCCGTCCAAAAAGGCAGACGGCAAAAAAAAGCATCAGAGTGAATGCAATCCACGATCTGTGTTTCATGTTGAGGCCTCCAAAGGCATCGCCATCGGCGCATCCGAAAATCGCAGCGGGACAGTCCCGGCAGGAGGATAATACAGGGCGGCATTATTTGACACCATCTTTGCGGAAGAACAGCTCCTTCGATTTCAGTGGCCTTTTAAGAAGTCGCCGCAGTACGGGCCACTGATTCGTTCGCACCAAGCGAGCCTGTTCCTGCGGCAACGGGTGAGTGACCCGACTATGGAGTTTGGACATTTCGCGTCCCGGAGGGACGACTGACCTGGACGAATAGCGAACGTCAGCCGTCCCTACGGGACTCGCGGAATGCGTGCCTGAGGGGTCCAGGCACTAAAGTGCCCGGCTATTATCTCTGCGTCCCTACCGGGACGCGTTCTGACGAGTCACCGACCCGTCCGCAACGCCGGTGGTTACTGAAAAGGCTACAGAAAGATCTTTAACGTCCGAGAACAAATGCGGCCATGCGAACGTTTTATGAAGTAAGGAGAGAACCATCATGAGCGAAGAACCCGGCCTCGATAAAGGAGTGGGCGGAACCGGCGCGGAGGGCACGCCTGTTGCGAACGAGGATTCCAACCTGCAGAAGCGCGACGGATTCCTGCGAAGAGCCTGGCGCAGGGTTGCGGCCGCCTTCAAACGCATTACGCCCGGGCCGCGCGCGTGGCGCGGAGCTGCGGCCGGCGTGTTCATCACGGCCGGCCTGGCATATCTGACGATGGCCGTGTGGGTGACGGTCCTCGCCCGGAAGAACCTTGCCATATACATCATCGTCCTCGCTTTGCCGCCCCTGTTCCTGCTGGCGGGGGGGCTGGCTCTCTTCCTTGTGCGGGTGGTCAACCGCCTGCCTTCGTTTTACCTGTGGGCGTTGCTTTCCTCAGGCATGCTGCTTGGCCTTCTCTGCGGCGGCCTCGGGCCGCTTGGAATACTCACGTGCCTCTTTGCCTGTGTTCTGATCGGTTCGCTGATGGGGGCATCCCTCCGGATCCTCGCCGCCGGAGGCTGGGGCGGGCTCACAAAGGCACATCGGGCGATCACGGCAGGAGGTCTCGTCGCTGGGCTCGCCCTGGCCGGATTCGCAGCGTGGTGG
>DASQID010000592.1:0-4536 GCA_035631775.1 Acidobacteriota bacterium | reverse complement strand
TTTTTGCTGCTTCTGAGGGCACAATAACTGTTGATGTGTACGGTGCCCTGGTTCCGGATGCCGATGACTGCCAGGTTGATACGATCATTTGCACCGACGATCGAGGCATAGGACTTCGCAGCAATCCCGATGCCCCCAATTGCCAATCCAGCGGCTCCGGCTACGCTCGTCTTGATGAAGTCACGTCGCTTTGTCATTTTCCAATCCGTTGAAGAGAAAGTTCACTCGAGAGATACCGAACTCGTCAACCGGCCAATTGTGCAGTATTGGCATGCAAAATCTCCAGCCTTTTTCGCTGTAAATTGGTGTCAGGCTAGATTTTCACCAATTTCAATTCAAGAGTGGTGGGTGTGAACGACCATGGGGCGGGTGGGTTGACTTACTCCCCTGGTGAATGATGCAGAACTTTCGATCCACTGTCTGATTCTTATGGCATCGGCAAAATGCGTGTGCTTGCCGGAAGAGTTCAACAGAACGATGAGGACGGATCGCTGTCCCAGCTGAGTCTGCATGACCAGGCACCTCCCTCCCGCCTCGATGTACCCGGTCTTGGAGAGGCCGATGTGCCAGTGGGGATTACGGACCAAGGCGTTGGTGTTGATGAAATGCAGCTGCATCCTTCCGCGTTGGATCGTGCATTCGGGCTGGGTGCTGAAGGCGCGAATCTGAGGGTAACGGCAGGCCGCTTCCACAAGGCGAGTGAGATCTTTCGCCGATGACAGGTTTCCATCCGATAGCCCCGTGGGATCTACAAATCTCGTCTCATTGAGTCCCAGGACACGGGCCTTTTCATTCATGGCCGCAACCAGGGCTGAGAGGCCTCCTGGAAATGCTCGGCCCAGGGCATGGGCTGCACGGTTTTCCGAGGCCATAAGGGCCACAAGCAGCGCATGGCGGCGGGTGAGGCGCGTCCCTACCGGCAGGCGGGAAATGCTGTGGCGCAGCATGTCCTTGTCTCCCCGTTCTATGGTTATGGTCTCCTCCATATCCAGCCTGGCATCGAGTAGTACCATTGCAGTCATCAACTTGGTGATGGAGGCGATAGGCATCGCGACATCGGCCTTTTTGACCAGCAGCAGCTCGCCGGTCTGCTCGTCCTGCACTACGGCCGCGGCGGAGCGGAGATGGAGACTGCGTGGAGTGCGGCTCGACACAGCCTGGAGATTCATGGAAAATCCCGCGAATAGCACTCCCAGAACAGCCGCGCCAAGACGTGTCATACCTCTCTTCCTCAGTTTACCTGATCGACAGTCTGCGGGATTTTGGTTAACGCATTGCTTCAAGATGGATCAGTTTTCAAGTGGGAACTTCAAGCTCCTGCCGGCGCCGGTCCTCGAAATGCCTCCTCATCGATGACTCTAAGGGCTGGCGCAAGAATAACTTCACATTTTGCTGCTGGCCCCCAGGCCCGCTGGAGAGGCGCGAGCGACGAGCTATACCCGGGTGGTATGTGAGGAGCGGGCAACAAAGCCAGCGGGCCTGCAGGCCGCAGCCCGAAGGGGCGCGGCGGCGGGTGCTCGCGCCAAAATGTGAATTTATTCTTGCGCCAGCCCTAAGGCGATGCAGATTAAGCTGAATCGGTCAAGACGGGACTACCTGTACGTTGTGGCTGACACGCCTGACTCCGATGTCACGGCGGGCCTGTTCGCCAGGCGGACTTGAGTGGATCATGCCGACGAGCGAACTCGATGTCATCGCGACTTGTCGAAATCTACTGACAGCAGGGATATCCTATCTTTTCACTGCCCCCTGCAGTAAACTCGCGGTGGTGCAGGGAAAAGATATGTCCTTGTGCTCGCGCAATTATAGTTTCGGGCATATCTTCTGACCACCTCACCGCAGGTTGATGCCGCAGATCCGACATTTCTCCTGCCGCCAAGAGGTGCTTAGCGTGGCGGCTTTAGGATCTGTTAATGAATGATATGTACACTCTGCTGCTGGCCCCCAGGCCCGCTGGCGAGGCGCGAGCGACGCGCTGTACCCGGGCTGGTATGTGAAGAGCGAGCAACAAAGCCAGCGGGCCTGCGGGCCGCAGCCCGAAGGGGCGCGGCGCCTCGCATCTGCCCGCCCGGCGCTCGCGCCAAAGTGCAAACGTTATTCATCGACAGACCCTTACTCCCACCCGCAGATCTCGAGGCGGGCTGAGCAACGCCTCTGATCTATATGGCATGGAGATAGTCATCAGAGCGGCGTTTGACATATCGATTGGTCAAATCAAGGAGTCATAACATGCAGTTGAGAAAGTGGTGTAAGTGCTCTGCCGCCGCGGGACTTTTTATTGGGGGATGCCTTTCATCCGGCTGCAAATCGCAAATGGCTCCTCCCCCGGCGCGTCCAGCCGAGGTCGCCACCATAACGATTCAACCCGAGCCCGTGGTGCTGAAGACGGAGCTGCCCGGCCGGATAAGTGCGTACCTCGTCGCCGAAATCCGTCCGCAGGTCAGCGGCCTTCTCCAGAAGCGCCTGTTCGAGGAAGGTGCCAATGTGAGACAAGGCGACCTCCTCTACCAGATTGATCCTGCCCCTTACCAGGCTGCATACGATCAGGCTAAGGCGGCGCTAGTCACGGCTCAGGCAAACGTTGCCACCGCCGAGGCTAACGTAACCATGGCCGAAGCTAACCTGCCCGCGATACGATCACGTGCCGAGCGCCTCAAGGAGCTCGCAGCCATCCATGCGGTCGGGCAGCAGAGCTACGATGATGCGGCTGCGAGTCTGCGGGAAGCGGAGGCTAATCTGCTGGTGCGAAAGACGGCCGTAGAGTCAAACCGGACAGCGGTGGAGGTTAATCGGGCGGCCGTGGAAAGCGCGCGCATAAATCTTTCCTATACACCGATCAAAGCTCCCATTACGGGCCGCATCGGCAAGTCTAACATCACGGTCGGAGCGATGGTGACAGCGTATCAGCCCACGCCCCTCGCGGTCATTCAACAACTGGATCCCATCTATGTGGATGTGGCCCAAGCCAACGCGGACCTGCTGCGGCTCAGAAGAAGCCTGGAAAGCGGCAATCTGAGGAGTGGAAGCGCGAGCCAGACAAGGGTCGGTCTGCTGCTCGAGGACGGGACGCCCTACGCGCTGCATGGCACGCTGCAGTTCCGTGATGTCACGGTCGACCCGACCACAGGTTCCGTCACGCTGCGAATGGTATTCCCAAACCCAAAGCAGGTCCTCCTGCCGGGTATGTTCGTCCGTGCGATTGTGGAGGAGGGAGTGAAAGAGCAGGCTCTTTTCGTTCCCCAGGAGGGGGTCGGCCGCGACCCGAAGGGGAACCCCATCGCCCTCATTGTAGACGCGAACAACAAGGTGGTGCTGCGCGCGCTTGAACTTGACCGTGCCATGGGGAACAGATGGCTAGTCACCAAAGGATTGAGCCCAGGTGATCGGGTGATCGTCGAAGGGTCGGAGCGCCTCCGCCCCGGCGCCACGGTACGTCCTGTTCCTTTCGGCCGGCCGGCACCGAGCGCACCCAAAACCAGCGACGTCCAACCAATAGCTCAGGCAAGGTAGGAGAGGTCCTAATGGCTAGATTCTTCTTGGACCGTCCGGTTTTTGCGTGGGTCGTCGCCATCGGCATGATGCTGGCCGGTGGCCTGGCAATATACAACCTTCCTGTCTCCCAGTACCCCCCGATAGCTCCGCCGTCAATTTCGATCCGAGGCGTTTACCCCGGCGGATCGGCCAAGACGGTGGAAGACAGCGTGGTTCAGATCATCGAACAGCAGATGACAGGACTCGATAAGATGCTGTACATCCACTCCACCTCCGATTCGGCAGGCATGGCCCAGATCGAACTGACCTTTGCTCCCGGCACCGATCCCGATCTTGCCTGGGCCAAGGTGCAGAACAAGCTTCAGCTTGCCATGCCTGTTTTGCCGGAGGTGGTCCAACGACAGGGACTCAGGGTCAGCAAATCGACCCGCAACTATCTGATGATCGTCGGGCTCACCTCCCTGGATGACAGCCTCGACCAGTATGACCTCTCTGACTACATGTTCTCGCAGATACAGTATTCGCTGGCCCGTGTGCCCGGCGTGGGCGAGGCGGAGATGTTCGGTGCCGGGTATGCAATGAGGATCTGGCTGGATCCGAACAAGCTCACGAACTACAGCATGACCTCTGACGATGTAATCGCGGCGGTCCGAGCCTATAACGTGCAGGTGTCGGCCGGCCAGTTTGGTGGGATGCCTGCCGTGCCGGGCCAACGCCTCAACGCTTCCATCGTTGTCCAGACACTCTTGAAGACTCCCGCCGAGTTCGGCGAAATCCCCTTGCGCAACAATCCCGACGGATCCATCGTGCGGGTGCGGGACGTGGCGCGGACGGAACTGGGAACCGAATTCGACACCGCCAGGATCAAATATAACGGACACCCCACAGCCGGTCTTGCGGTCCGGCAGGAGGCCGGGGCAAACGCTCTGGAAACCGCCGCCAACGTGAAAGCCAAAATGGAGGAACTGTCCCGATATTTTCCGCCCGGCATGTCGATCGTCTACCCCTTCGACACGACTCCCTTTGTGCGGGTTGCCATAAACG
>DASQID010000591.1:0-4201 GCA_035631775.1 Acidobacteriota bacterium | reverse complement strand
GTATATCGCCAGGGAAACGCCGCCATACATCACTACGGCAAATCGGATCTCCCGCTCCGGTCTGAAACTAGGACTTGGTGCTTGTATTGGTGCCTGGGTTGCCATAGGACTCTCCTGTTGGAACTGCTTTGGGTCGCAGTTTAAACTCCCTTGGCCTGCCAATGAAAGTATTCGCTGCAGATTTGGCCTCAGAAGGCGGACTCAATATCCAAAGGACTTTTCCGCCCAGTTTCTGCCATTTCGACAGGAAAACCTGAGGAGAGACCCTTTTGTCGGGCGTTCCTTTGGTTCCTGTAGATCTGTGCGCCTGTGAGCTTCTGAAGCGGATCTCCAGAATCAGCAGTTTCATAACTTCGGGCTCGAAGGCGTCAGGATGGAATAACACGGGGCAGCATAGCCGCAACCGAAAGAGTTTCGCGTTCCTTTTCGTCTTCGCGCCTTTGCGGTGGCTCTTTAAAAAGCCACCGCTAAGGGCCTGTCAATAAATAAAGGTTGCACTTTGGCGCGAGCGCCGGGTGGGCAGATGCAAGGCGCCGCGACGCAGGCGATGTCGGTGTACATCGTCGAGGAGCGGCAACGAAGCAGGTGCCCGCCCGCCGCCGCGCCCTATCAGGCTGCGGCCCGCAGGCCCGCTGGCTTTGTTGCTCGCTCCTCACATACCAGCTCGTCGCTCGCGCCTCGCCGGCGGGCCTGGGGGCCTGCAGCAAAGTGTAGCCTTTATTATTTATTGGCGGGCGCTAAGACGCCAAGGCGCCAAGACAGGCAACCGTATCCTCGCTGAGCTGACACGGATTTGAGCGTTAGTAGCACGGATAATGCGAATCGACGAATGTGCCGGGATACCGCTTGCCCACGCCGCAGGGCCAGTCTTATACTCGCATGAAAGATCTGTTCGGCTGGGGCAATGGGACGCATTGTCGATCGCGCAATACCTATTCTCGGAAATACCCTAGGCAACGAGCATGTTCTGCATATGCTCGAAGAACACTGCGGGCAGCTGGTACCATTCGTGGGTGCGGGCCTCTCAGTCGGGTTCGGCTACCCGCAATGGAAACAGTTCCTCGAAACCGCGGCCGATCAGATGGGGCTGCGCCCAAAGATTGATAGCCTTCTGGCTCTGAACCGATTCGAGGATGCAGCCGATGTCCTTACTGCCGATCGGCCCAACACCTTCAACGACATACTTCAACAGACGTTCGGCCAGCAACGGATCCAGCGACCACTGGGGAAAGGTGCCGTGCGTCACGTTGCTTCCGTCGCTCGAGGTCTCGTGCTTACAACCAACTTCGACCGAGTGCTCGAAATCGCATTTGAGGATGCCGGGCTTCGGTTCGACGAGGTTTTTCCCGGTTCCCAGATACGCGAGGCTTCTTATGCAATCGAGGTCAGGAAGCGAGTGCTGTTGAAATTGCACGGCGATTATTATTCTCCAACCCACCGTGTCCTCACGGCAAAGGAATACGCACGTGAATACGGCGGGACGGATTCATGCGACATTGAACTTCCCTTGCCGACGATACTGGCGCAGGCGTTCGGGGCGGGCCCCCTGCTGTTCCTGGGTTGCAGCCTTCAGAATGACCGCACTACGCGCGTGATCGCCAAGATTGCGAAAAAGCTGGCGGGCACCGTACACTTCGCGCTCCTCTCGGCGTCTGAATGCACCGACGAGCGGCTTCGTGAACTGGACTCTTGGAATATCCGGCCCCTGTTTTTTCCCGCCGGTAAATTCGCCAAGATTGAAGAATTCCTCGGCTGCCTGGCGGATGCCTCTGCACTGGGCCGCGTGAAGGTTCCCGGCAGCGCAGGGAAGGCAACCGCTTCCGTTAATAATCCCCAGGAGCTCGTTGCACTGATCAAGGATCCCGTCAGACTCGACCAGATGGGTCGCGCATTGATTGAAGGCGGCAGGTGGGAGGAGGCATGGCTATTCTACTCGAAGCTGGTCGAGTTAACGGCCACCAGCTCCGAGCGGATGTACGCGAGAGGCAACGAAGGCCTTGCGGAGATCTGCTGGCACCGGGAGAAGTGGGAGGAAGCCGACCGATTCTGGGCGATCGGGCGTAACTTCTATGGCAGGCACAGTCGGGCTGAGGCCGAAGCCCTCGACCGTCGTATAGCGAAGCTGAAAGAAGACCATCCTCGCTCTCAGAGTCGTTAGCGTCGGTCTTGCCGGTGAGCACTGAGTTTCGTAATTGGGGATGGGTTCTCAATCCACTGAAACCTGAAGTCTTGGGGATATGGAAGTTCGACTCTAATAAATCACCGGCACGAGGCGGACATCCCGAAGGACTCGGTGTCACATTGCATCCCTATCAGTCTCCAATATGAACTGCGCGTCGGGATCTCACCGCGGCGTCCATTTCTGCGACAGAACGCAGTTACGCCGGCCGGCGGATACAGCAGCTTTCCTCGCAATCGTGACGGAGCGCATCGTGATATCCTGCTTCGATTAACTGCTCGATTCGTTTTCTTTCAAATTGGATGAATTGGAAGCCGTGAATGTGCTTCAGCGGGCAGTAACGATGCACCGTGAGTGGAGCCTTGTCCGCGGTGTCTTTGTTGAGCTCGTGCCAAAACGGTACGGCCTGCGCCCCGACCTTTGTCCTTATAGCCTCTTCGAGGGCTTCGGGAGAGCCTGATGCCACCAGGGCAAGAAGTTCCCTCATGCGGATTCGTTCGTTGGTCGCTGCTGCCTTGGCGAGATCCGCATCGACCGATCGGCTGAATGCCAACAGGAATGCCCGGTACAGTGTGGCGAATGTGTTGGGCAGCGGGGGCACGGGAATGTCCGTCAGGTTGGTATCCAGATAGATAATGTGTAAGACCAGTCCGGTCTTCGAGTCTGCTCCCCTTGCGTCGATTGCCGGCTTGAGTGGAGTCTGCTCGAGCAGCGATGCGTCGACATAAGGGTAGCCCTCCACCATTTGCGGCTGTGCCACCCCCGGGGGACAGAAGGCTCCAGCGATGATCGAAATCCCTTCGGAACCTCCGACCTCGTCGTTTGCGAAAGTCTTCGGCTTTCCTGTTTCCCAGTTTACGGCCGTTATCCGCAGCCTGGTGGGCGAAAGCAGGATCTTTCCAAGGTCCACGGCTTCTCCCAGCAGTGCAATGCCCGGCGAGATATCGACAAATTCGCTGAAGTCCGCCCCGACTACCGCGCGGTCGAGCAGCGGGCCTTCGGTCGCGACTGCGAGGCCGATTCGCTGGGCCGCCCGCCGGCCAATCTGCAAAAAGTCGGCAGACAGTTCCTCCAAAGGTTTCAGCGGCTCCTTCAACCAGACTTGCGGATCCAGGTATTGTGTGGGATCCGTGCGAATCCGGAAGATGCCGTTGACGGTACTTTCACCTTCACTCGCGATGCGGTTGAGCCACAGTTTTTCCAGGTAATCGATCGCCTCCCGAGGGCTCCGATGGGCCTGGGCGACCATGACGGCGGCGTTCAAAGCGCCTACTGAAGTTGCGGCAAAACAGAAAGGATCGACCGGCGGATTCCTGTCTCTTCCCCAACTTTCCTGCAGGATTGCTTTCAACACGCCGACTTCGTATGCGGCATTTGCACCTGCTCCGCACAGTATGACTGCATGCTGTAACGAGAACTCTCCCCCCATTTTGTGACCCCATTGAGAAACGAGCTTGATGTAGCTATAAGCTTTTCCTCCGCTAAGAACAAGGGGAAACATGCGTCGCACGGCGTCCTCTGTCCAGCGAGCCGAGGCAGCACGCGAACAACTGAAGAACGCGCGCACGTGGTCTGGGACCTTCGCTCTCCGGGCTCGCCGGCGGAGATGGGATTCGTCGCTGGTGCGCCGGCAGCGTTGACCAACGACCGTGCGGGCTTCGGTGTTCCACCCGGCGGTGTGCCACCCGCGAAGCGACGCGTGTGGCACGGATATCCCACCGAAGTGGGCCGCAGTTCAGCCTGCCGCAACGACATCACCCGAGTTGGGCAACCGGTTCTTGATAACGAGAAACTCGATCGCGCCGCGCGATCGTCGCTGTACGCCGCAAAGTTGAAGGCGAGGATGTAACTTTTTCCCCGAACCGCAGTTTGTACTGTTGCTGTTCCCAGAATAGCCCATCATCTGATGATGCTTAGGGCTGGCGCAAGAATAACTTCACATTTTGCTGCCGGCCCCCAGGCCCGCTGGCGAGGCGCGAGCGACGAGCTATACCCGGGGTGGTATGTGAGGAGCGAGCAACA
>DASQID010000590.1:0-3220 GCA_035631775.1 Acidobacteriota bacterium | reverse complement strand
ATAATCCGGATAAGAGGCTGCAGATGCTTTCGGCCCTTGAGCACTGTGACATGGTAGCCGCGGTGCTTTGTGGCATCACGGACATCCGACAGGTTCCCCGCAGCATATGCGCCATGGGCCACAAATGGATGTGGAACGATTCTCTGGGTGGTCTGCCGCCCGCTGGATTCCTGATGAAGGTGGATCCACTCCTGACCGGAATTCGCGAAAAACTGGCTGGCCGGTATGCCAAGTCGGACCGAGTCGCGGGCTGTCTGTGTGGGAGTTGGGCCGAGAAACTCGGGCTCAAAGCTGGAATCCCGATTCCCGTTGGAGCCTTCGACGCTCACTGGGATGCCATTGGGGCGGGAGTGCGGGAAGGCGACGTGGTTAATGTGGTGGGAACGTCCACCTGCATCATGGCGATCGCTTCCCAGGTCGATCTCATCCCAGGCGTGTGCGGAGTTGTTCACGGTTCGATTCACCCTGAATATTTCGGCATCGAGGCAGGGCTCTCGGCCACGGGGGACATATTTGATGCCCTTGCCCGGCGGGCGGGCACGACGGTTGCGGAACTCTCCAACGGTCTCAAGCAGTACCGCGCCGGGCAGACAGGCCTGCTCAGACTGACGTGGGACAACGGCGACAGGACTGTCCTGGTCAATCCTGAACTGGGCGGCGTCACGCTGGGCTGGAACCTCACCCATACGGCGCAGGATGAGCTCTTTGCAGCGATCGAGGGCACTGCTTTTCATACCCGTGTAATACTCGAGCGCATGGGGGAACACGGCGTTCCTATCCGGCGAGTAATCAACGGTGGCGGGATTCCACAGAAAAACGAAGTATTGAATCAGGTTTACGCCAACATCCTGAACAAACCGGTGCTCGTACCGGAATCGGAAGTCACTAGCCTGGGATCGGCCATCTTCGCCTTTCTGGCGGCAGGCACATTCAGCAGTATCGAGGAGGCGCAGCAGGCACTATGTCCGAGGTACCGGACGATTCAACCGGATCGTGGGGAAGCAGAAGTCTGCAACAGCCTCTTTGCTCTCTACCGGAAACTCTATTTTGGGCTTGGAAATCCTCGCAGTGAGGCTACAGCAATTGGAGACGTACTGCCGGAATTGAGAAGAACGGCCGCAGCAGCGCGCGCCGCCGCGGTGGCGGCCATGTAAGTAACGAAATCAACCCGGGGGCACGTCGATGCTTGAAGCTCTGAGGGAACAGGTTCTCGAGGCCAACCTGGAATTGGTGCACAAGGGGCTCGTGATTGGGACCTTCGGCAACGCAAGTGGATTTGCCCGCGAGGAGGGCCTCGTCGTCATCAAGCCCAGCGGAGTCGGATACGACTCCTTGCGTGCACGGGATATGGTAATAACCGACATAGATGGAGGTGTCGTAGAGGGTGCACTCAACCCATCGTCGGATCTCCAGACCCACTTGGTGCTCTATCGTTCGTTTCCGCATGTCGGTGGCATAGCCCATACCCACTCTCGTTTCGCCACGGCGTGGGCCCAGGCGGGCAAGGAGATCCCCTGCTACGGCACAACGCATGCGGATTATGTTCATGGCAGCGTTCCAGTGACTGAGCCGATGAAGCCTGTCGAGATCGAATCGGAATACGAGCGGAACACTGGCTACGTGATCGTCCGCCGCTTTGGAAATCTGGATCCTGTCGCCGTGCCTGCCGTCCTCGTCCGGGGACACGGCCCTTTCTGCTGGGGACCGTCGGCCGGAGCAGCTGCCCACCTGGCCGTGCTCGTGGAAGAGATTGCCCGCATCGCTTATTACACGGCGACACTGAACCACTCTGCGACCCCCATCTCGCAGGCATTGCACGACAAGCACTTTCTGCGCAAGCACGGACCAGGGGCTTACTATGGGCAGAAGTAACTTAGGGCTCGCGCAAAAACAAGATCACCTGTTGGTACAGTATGTGGTTATGTGCGGGGGGACATCAGATCCCCCGGTCGCTGCCTCCGGCGGCGACCCGCGTCGGTCTGATGACCGGCGCCACTGGTCGTTTTTTTTCGTGCCACTTGCGAGGTTGATGCGCAGGGCCATAGTGGCGAGGAGAGCATGAAGGCACTTTTTCTTTCGGGGCCCGGGGATCTTCAACTGCGCGAAACCCGAACGCAAGTGACTCCACCGGGCTGGGTGCGCATCCGGATGCGTTATGTCGGAATTTGCGGGTCAGACCTGCACTACTATTCTGACGGCAGAATCGGCGATCAGGTGGTGACCGAGCCTTTTGTTCTCGGCCACGAAGGAAGTGGGGAACTTTGCGACAGATTTGGGGCGTTGCTGCCGGGAACTCCAATTTATGTCGAGCCGGCGGTCTCCTGCCATCAGTGCGACCAGTGTCTCGCCGGACGAGAAAATACTTGCCGGAAGCTGAGGTTTCTCGGCAATCCGAGCGAGATGTCGGGATGCATGTGCGATGAAATCACCATGCCGTCCGAGTGCGTCGTCCCAATACCAGGATGGATGAGTCTGGATGAAGCCGTTCTGCTCGAGCCGTTGTGCATCGGGATTTACGCAGTCACCCGATCGCCCTTTGGATTAGGCAGCAGCGCGGCGATCGTCGGAGCTGGGCCCATCGGCCTATCCGTGCTGCTGGCACTTTCAGATACTGATCCTGCACAGGTCTTTATCTCGGAACCGATTCCTGCGCGACGTCAGGCAGCTGAGGCACTGGGAGCCACACGAACGTTTGCCCCTTCCGCGCGGGGTGCGGCGGATGCGGTGACGGAGGCCTCCGGGGGCGGAGTCGCTGTTGCGTTTGAGTGTGCCGGTACCCAGGAGTCGATCGACGATGCAGCGGCCATGCTAAAGCCGGGTGGCACCCTTGTGCTCATCGGCATACCGGAAGGAAACGGCCGGGTGAGTTACGACCCCCACCTCCTGCGCCGTCGCGAGATCACTGTGTTGAATATACGGCGTCAGAACAAGGCAGTCGAGCGCGCGATTTCCCTGTTGGAACGGCGCCGCGACGCGGCAGGAGTTCTCATCACGCATCGGTTCCCCCCCACTCGTGCGCGCGACGCCTTCGAAATGCTCCGCCGGAAAACCGACAAGGCCATCAAGGTGCTTCTCGAATTCTAAGGGCTGGCGCAAGAATAACTTCACATTTTGCTGCTGGCCCCCAGGCCCGCTGGCGAGGCGCGAGCGACGAGCTATACCCGGGGTGGTATGTGAGGAGCGAGCAACAAAGCCAGCGGGCCTGCGGGCCGCAGCCTGA
>DASQID010000589.1:0-5249 GCA_035631775.1 Acidobacteriota bacterium | reverse complement strand
ATGAGAAGCCTGTTCGTCCCCTGTCGCTCGAGAACACGCCGCGCCTGGAGAGTCTGATCCGTGAAGGAAAGGTGGATCTCACCCTCTCGGACGCGCTCGCTCTGGCTCTGGAGAATAATCTCGACATCGCCGTTCAGCGCTACATCCCCGAATTCTCGCAGACGGATCTCCTGCGAAGCATGGCGGGACAGTCGCCTCGAGGATTTACGGGTGGAACAATCCCAGGAGGATTGACCGCGGGTGCCATCGGAGCAGGTATCACCGGAACCGGCGCAGGAACCGGGGTGGGCAACGCAGGTGGAATTACCGGCGGCGGGGGCGCCGTGCAGGTTGGTCCCTCCGGCAACTTCGATCCCACCTTGAGTGTGAATTTCAGCTGGGACCGTGTGACCTCACCGCTTAACACGGTGCAAGTATCGGGCATACCGACAGTTGTCGGGCAGACCTCGGCTTTCACCGCCAGTTATGCACAACTCTTCGGTCTGGGTACGAGTTATTCGTTGACCTTAAACGGTCAACGACAAAGCTCGACCCAAAAGAATCTGATCTTTAACCCGGCAGCCGTAACACGTTTCTCTTTCGGCATGAATCAACCGCTGCTGAATGGTTTCGGACGGTTGTACAACGAGAGGTACATCTGGGTTGCCCGCAACAACAATAAGGTCTCCGAAAGCGTGTTTCGCCAGCAGATAATCACAACCGTCGTGGGGGTTGAGAACGCATACTGGGACCTGGCGGCACTCCAGCAGCAGGTGCGGGTGGCCGAACAGACGCTATCCGTGTCCGAGCAGCTCTACAAAGACAACCAGATCCGCCTGGAAGTCGGCACCATGTCGCCGCTTGATGTCACATCCGCAGAATCCGAGGTGGCAGCGCGAGCACGGGATCTTACCCTCGCCAAGACCAACCTCCAGCTCCAAGAGGCCACCCTGAAAAACATGCTCGTCAAGCGGGTAAGCCCGGAACTGGATGCCGCGGCCATCGTGGTCAAGGATCCTATGCCGGAGCCACGCGCTGCGGACATCCCGGACTTGGAGACGGCTCTGGCAGGGGCACTGGAGGCGCGGCCCGAACTGCAAACCGCCGAGATCAATCTCCAGAACCAGGATATTTCAGTTCGTTTCACTGAAGACAACTTGAAGCCTGCCTTGTCTGTGTTCGGCTTTTACGCGGGATCGGGATTGCAGGGAAATCCTACCGACATCGCCGCGGCAGACTCGGGAATGAGCGACTCCTTCGGTCAGAGCTTAAAAGCGGCATATCCTGAGTACGCAGGGGGACTCAGCTTCAGCGTTCCCATTCGAAATCGTGCGGCACAGGCCGACAATCTGCGCTCTCAACTGGAGACCGACCAGCTTCGCATCACCCGGCAGCGCTTGCGCAACACTGCCGCGCTGGAAGTGCGGAAGGCCATAATCGGCCTGATTCAAGGAAAGGCGCAGGTGGAGGCGGCACGCAAGGCAACTTCTCTGGCTCGGGAAATCTGGGAGGGAGAACAGAAGAAACTCGAGGCCGGCGCGTCCACCTCGTATCAGGTCATTCTGCGCGAAAGGGATTACACCAGTGCCGAGCAGGCCGAAGTCAGCGCCATGGTCACTTATGTCAAGGCAATTGTGGAAATGGATCGTGCCAGGGGCGCCACGCTGGACCGCAATGGAATTGCATATTCGGACGCCCTGAGCGGCAGTGTTTCGAGGATGCCGGTAACGCCCTTCAGCCTTCGCGGACCGAACAAGGAGGTCAAGTAGCCATGGCCAATCTCGTTCGGGCTGAGAAGCGCGCTGAAAGCTGCGGCCTGTTTCATCGATCCTCGACACCTGGCTGGCCTTGGCTCTTCCTGTTTCTGATAGGTGTGCCATTGTGCAGTTCTGTTTTGGCTGGGGAAGACCGACAGGAAGTGACGGATTACAGCCGTAATCCCGAGTGGTTTCCAAGGGTCTATAAGCCGTACATGGTAAGGAAGATACCTGTCCTGGAGTTGACCAGCAGTGCAGGCATTTCGCAATTGATTCACGACGGAAAGCTCCAGATCTCGCTTTCTCGATTGGTAAATGCCGTCAGAGAGAACAATCTCGAAATCCTGGCTTCCAGCAACAGCGCCCGCTATGCGCAAACAGACATCCTGCGCGCCAAAGGGGGCGGAGCGCCGCGCGGCGGGGCGGGGGTGACGATCCCGAGCAGCCTGTTTGCAGGCGCAATCGGAGCGGGTGTTGGGGGAGGTGGAGGTCTCGGCTCCTTTGGTTCGGCCGGAATATCCGGCGGCGCGCGCCAGGTGAGCGTGTTTCCCCGCGGGAGCTACGATCCGACTCTACTGCTTGGCTTCAGCGTTGATCGCACGCGCACTCCGCTTAACACGATAAGGGTCTCCGGCCTGCCTGAGACCATGACGGCAAGTACTGCCCTGCAGGCACGATACAACCAGGCATTCACCAGCGGGACGAGCCTCAGCGTCACTTTCAATAACATGCGACAGAGTTCGACCCAGCTCAATCTCCTCTATAATCCCGACTTCTTGTCCACTCTCACCTTTTCCGTCACGCAACAATTGTTGAATGGGTTCGGCAGGGCCGTGAACGGCCGGTTCATGGATGTTGCGAGGAATGAGACGACTATCATGCAGGAGGGAGTGCGCCTACAAATCAATACGACTCTGGCATCCTCGCTCAACATCTATTGGGACCTGGTGGCGGCTCGCGAAAACGTCCACGTGGCGGAGGAAGCGCTTGGAGTAGCAAAACGCCTCCATCAGGAAAACAAGCAGAGGGAGGAGATCGGCGTTCTCTCCTATCTCGATGTCGTCACTGCGGAGTCTGAGGTCGCCGCGCGGGAACGAGACCTGGTGGTAGCCAGGACGACCCTTCAGATGCGGGAAGTCGATCTGAAGAACGCAATCAGCAAGCAAATGGATGCGTCGTTGGCTTCCGCCGTGGTCGAGCCCAGCGATCCGCTGCCGGAGCCGAAAGGCTCGGACATCATGAAACTCAGCGACGCACTTTCCCAGGCGATGAAGAGCCGGCCCGAGATCCATCAGGCAGATGCAAACATCCTCATCCAGGACTTAGCCGTAAAGTACGAGCGGACACTTCTCAAGCCCAGCCTTGTGGTTTTCGGACAATTCGCCAGTTCCGGACTGTATGGAAACCACGTTATCACGGACACCGCCGGGTTAGGAGTCCTCCTCCCGGGGGGGATCTCTCAGGCGCTGCGTCAGGTTAGCACCTGGACGTACCCGGAGTGGTCTGTCGGATTTTCCTTCTCTATCAACCTCCGCAATCGCGCAGCCGAGGCGGACAGCTACCGGACAAAGCTCGAACGGCAACAGGCGGAAACGAGCTTGCAGCGCACTCGCAACAGCATCGCCCTGGAGGTCCGCAAGGCATTGATCGCTCTGATTCAAAATAAGGCCCAGGTTGAAGCCGCCCACAAGGCGGTTCAGCTGAGTGGCGAAACACTCGCGGCAGAGGAGACGAAACTTCTGGAAGGAGCCTCGATCCCCTACGAGGTGATACGCCGTCAGAGAGACTTCAGGTCGGCTCAGCTTGCCGAAGTTCAGGCGCATGTCGACTATGCCAAGGCGCTTGTTGAGCTGGACCGTTCCATGGGCATCCTCGATAGCAAATAAAACAGCAGGCAGAGGGGAGCGGGCAGATGACTGAAATTGGTGAAAACCCGCCGGCTAGCCTGACACCAATTTAATCTGCCGGAACCTCACCCTCGTGGGTGGGTACTAATGCATTAGGGAGAAGCCGCCCATGGAAACCCTGATCCGCGATCTGAAGTACGCTCTTCGCATCCTTGCCCGGAATCCGAGCGTCACACTAGTTGCCGTGATGGCTCTTGCCCTCGGAATAGGCGCGAACACCGCAATCTTCAGTGTGGTTAACACTGTTCTGCTCCGTCCGTTGCCCTATCCCAACGACGACCGGCTCGTTCAAATCTGGGGCTCGAATCCCAGCCAGGGAGTCCCGTTTCACAACGTGTTCTATTCCGACGCGGTTGATTGGGGCCAGCAGAGCCGTTCCTTTGAGTCGATGGTGGCCTGCGGACCAGGTTCGGCGAATTTGATCCTCGGCGAGGATCCGGAACGGATCGCCCTTTGGAGGGTCAACGCGGGCTTTTTCCCACTCCTTGGAGCCAGGTTCCTTCACGGGCGCGGTCTTCTGCCGTCGGAGGACACTCCGGGGGCCTCCAGGGCAGTGGTGCTGAGCCACGGCTTGTGGCAAAGGCGCTTCGGATCTGACCCAAGGCTGATAGGCAGCTCGGTCAATCTCGACGGTAATCTGTATACAGTCGCAGGAATTCTTCCCCCGGATTTCCAACTCATCGCGCGGAACATTGACGCCTATACTCCACTGGCACTCGCGAACGTCAGGAACACTCGAGACGACACCACCGTTTCCGTTTTTGCCCGATTGAAGCCGGGTGTCACCAAGGAACAGGCGCAGGCTGAGATGGACACAGTCGGCAGGCGCATTGGTGAGCAATATCCGAACTCGCTCGGCAAAAATCCGAAGGTATGGGGCCTGCGTGAGTTTGTGGTGAAAGACGTTCGTTTGAGCCTGCTGGTGCTTCTGGCGGCAGTGGGACTGGTCCTTATGATTGCCTGCGTGAACGTAGCCAACCTTCTCCTCTCGCGCGCCGCCGCCCGCCAGAGAGAGATTGCCGTAAGAACCTCGCTTGGAGCCGCTCAGGGCCGGATCATCCGGCAGTTGCTTACGGAAAGCAGTGTGCTCGGCCTGCTTGGCGGCTCATTTGGCATATTCCTGGCATTCGCGGGTGTGAAGGTACTCCTGACGCTGGTTCCCGAACGCTACCCTCTGCTGCGAGAAGCGACCATTGACGCGCCGGTGCTCTTGTTTACCCTGGCGGTGTCTCTTATCACGGGCATTGCGTTCGGCCTGGCACCGGCCATCGTTTCATCCCGTACCGGAGATCTGCCCAACGCGCTGAAGGAAGGCGCTCGCGGATCGGGCGACGGCTCCGCGAGGAATCGTCTGTTGTCTTTGCTGGTCATTGCGGAAGTGGCGTTGGCTCTGGTTCTGTTGATCGGCTCCGGCCTCCTGATTCGAAGTTTCCTTCGATTGAATGATGTAAAGCCGGGATTCAATGCAAAGAACGTCTTGACCGCGAGCATCAATTTGCCGGGATCCAAATATGGGCAGGCAACACAACGCGTCACCTTCTTCAATGAACTCGGTCAGCGCATCGCGTCCCTGCCTGGAGTGCAGGCCGTGGGGGTCGTTTCCGCT
>DASQID010000588.1:0-6876 GCA_035631775.1 Acidobacteriota bacterium | reverse complement strand
CTGAAATGATAAACGGGTGAGAGGAGCCAACTCTGAGGTGAGGGCAAAAAAAAAGAGCTTGACAGAGCAGCCCACATAGAAGGGGCGACAGAAAGCTAATGCCGCACAAGGGCTTTCGCCCCTGCCGGGGCTCGACATTATGCAATATTCTATCCGGGGGCTTGCGCCCCCGGCTACTTGCTTTGGCCTCTCCGGGGCCTGGCCTGATGCGCAATTCGTGGAGTTTCGCGACAGAAACTAAATAGTGAGGCAGCAGCAGATTTTTCCAGTCGAGGTCGGAATCATGTTAGTCAGAGACATCATGAGAAGTCCGGTTGTGGCCATTTCACCGGACACCACGCTGCAGGACGCGTATCGGACCATGCAGCAGCAGAATATCCGGCATCTGCCGGTGCTGGAGAGCAACAACCTTGTGGGTGTGATCACCGATCGGGACCTGAGGCTTGCTACCAGTCTCTTGGCACCCACGCCTTTTCCACCGGATGGCAGGGTGTCCGCCGTGATGTGCCGCACGCCGCTCACCGCCGACGCCATGGATCCTGTGGAGGACGCAGCACGAACCATGCGCGAAAAGAAGATCGGTTGCCTCCCGGTGATGGATAACGGCGATCTGATAGGCATCATAACAGGCATAGATTTGCTCGATGCACTGATGCGCATGACCGGTGTGGACAAGCCTTCAGGACGGCTGGAGGTCCGTTTGTCGGATCGTCCCGGGGAGTTGGCGCGGCTCACGAGTTTCTTAAGCCACCGCGACGTGAACGTGCACTCCATCCTGAGCTATCCCGACGGTCCCAACCTGGTTCGCACTGTCTTGCGTCTGGGCTCGATTGAAGTGCGGCTTCTTGCCCAGGAGCTGCGTCGCTCCGAGTTTGAAGTGCTATGGCCTCCTGAGAAACCATGCCCTCGGTAATCTACCATCCGGGTTACCGGAAATACGCGTTTGGCGAAGACCACCCCTTTAGCCCCGTGCGCGTCGACATGACCCTCGATCTCCTGCACGCACTGGGACACGACGTCGTGATGCGCGAACCAAGGCTCGCGACGCGAGAAGATATCCTCGGTGTGCACGAAGATTACTATGTACGTCGCGTGGAGGCGCTGAGCGAGGGCCGGGTCGTTCCCGACTGCGAGGATTACGGGCTCGGCACCCCTGATAATCCCGTCTTTCCGGGCATGGACGAAGCGGCCCGTTGGCTAGTGGGCGGCACACTCTGCGCGGCCCGGCTCATCTGTGAGAGCGGAGAAAAGCGCGTCCTCACCCTGGGCGGAGGCCTGCATCACGCCCGTCGCAATTGCGCCTCCGGCTTTTGCATCTACAATGACCTGGCCATCGCGATCAATTACCTGGTCCGGCAGGGACTCTGGGTAGCGTACCTTGACATCGACGTCCATCATGGCGACGGTGTCCAAGAGATAGTCTACGAAGACAAGCGCGTGATGACGATCAGTCTGCACGAGTCGGGCAAGTACCTGTTCCCAGGCACAGGTGAAATTCACGAGCTTGGCTCGGGGCTCGGCCGTGGTTTGAAGCTGAACTTGCCTCTGGAACCGTTCACCGAGGGAGAGAGCTACCGCGAGGTGTTCGAGCAGGTGGTGCCGGCGGCCCTCCGGCAGTTTTACCCTGGAGTGCTGGTGGTTCAAGCGGGGGCCGACGCCCACTTCGATGATCCACTCGCTGATCTGATGCTGACCACGCGCGATTACGAAATGATCTTCAGGCGCATCCTGGAGTTGGCCGGCGCCTTCACTGCCGGAAGGGTTTTGTTTACCTTGGGAGGCGGATACTCGTTGCGCGCCGCGCCGCGCGTGTGGGCAATCCTCTATCTCCTGATGCACGATTTGCCCGTTCCATCCGAGTTACCCTCCGCCTGGTGGGAAAGATGGACGAGCAAGGTCGGAGAGGCGCTGCCAAGGACGTTGCATGATTCAAACCCAGGTCACTCCGATATTCCCAACCGAGCCGAAATTGTGCACCGAAACCTGCAAGTGGCCCACCGTCTTCTGGATTCCGCCCGCCCGTACTGGCTCTAAGGCTGGCGCTAGAATAAATTCACATTTTGGCGCGAGCACCGTCGCGCCTGCGGCGCTCCTGGGGCGGGCAGATGCGAGGCGCCGCGACGCAGGCGATATCGGTGTATATCGTCAAGGAGCGGCAACGAAGCAGATGCCCGCCCGCCGCCGCGCCCCCAGGCTGCGGCCCGCAGGGGCCAGCAGCAAGATGTGAAGTTATTCTTGCGCCAGCCCTAAGTGATTGGTGTCAGACTAGATTTGCACCAGTTTCTCGGGAAATCGTCTTCGTCAATATCAGCCCGGAAATTGGAGCAAATCTAGCCTGACACCAATTACTCGTGCAATAACTGTGACTCGTGGCAGATAATTGGGGCCTATGTTTCGAATAATCCCGGAGGCAAGGAGCTTCAGCGAGTACGTACTGTTGCGGGACGGGGAGAGCGTGCTGCTTCGCACGGCTACGAAGGAGGATGTTCCCTCTGTCGAAGAGCTCATGCGCAGCGTCTCGAAGGAGAGCCTTGCGATGCGCTTCATGGGTGCTGTGGCGCACGTCTCGCGCAGCGTAATAGAGATTATGTGTTGCGGTGACCCGCGTGATCGCCTGTCGCTGCTGGCCATCGTGGGACAGGAACCTCATTCCAGAGTCGTTGGAATCGGCAACTACATCTCCCTTGGTGTTGGTGGAAAGGCGGAGGTCGCTTTTCTCGTCCAGGACGAGTTTCAGGGACGCGGCATCAGCACACTCCTGTTGGAACGGCTGGCAGGCATAGCCGCAGGCAATGGTTTCGTCGGGTTCGAAGCGGAAATACTCTATGAAAATCAGCAGATGATCAATGTCTTCCGCGATTCCGGGTTCGAGCTGCACCAGGCCATGGACGGAGGAAGCATACACGTGGATTTTCCGGTCAGCGGATTGGCGTCCCTGCGGGAGCGTGTGGAGCTGCGCGACCGAATCGCAGCAGCCAATTCACTGGTTCCACTCCTGCAGCCGCGTACAGTGGCGGTGGTAGGGGCCTCGCGTGACCCGTCGGCCGTGGGCAGTTTGATCTTTCGGGGCATCCTGCGGGGCAACTTCAGCGGCACCGTCTATCCGGTCAACAACCAGACCATCTCAGTGCACGGGGTTCGCGCCTATCAGTCTCTGCGCGACCTGCCCGAACGCGCGGACCTCGTGGTCGTTGCTGTTCCGGCGAGCGGGGTGCTCGAAGTGGTCGACGATGCCCTCCAATCAGGGACCAAGGGACTCCTGGTCGTGACCTCCGGATTTGCCGAAAGCGGCCCTGAGGGGGCGGAACAGCAGAAGAAACTGATGGAAGCGGTTCGATCCCACGGCGCGCGGCTCATAGGCCCAAACTGCCTCGGCATCATGAACACGCACCCGGATGTCAACCTGAATGCCAGTCTCGCCCCGACGATGCCGCCCCGTGGGCGCATCGGCTTTTATTCCCATTCTGCGGCTCTGGGCCTGGTCATCCTGAACTATGCAGCCGAGCGCGGCCTGGGATTTTCCATCTTCGTGTCGGCGGGAAACCGTGCCGACGTCTCCGGCAACGACCTGCTTCAGTTTTGGGAAGAAGATCCCTCCACCGGAATCGCACTGCTTTATCTGGAGACGTTCGGCAATCCACGCCGGTTTGCCCGGGTTGCGCGGCGCATTTCCTATCGAAAGCCGGTCCTGTGTGTGAAGAGCGCCCGCAGCCGGGCAGGCCGCGCCATGGCCCGCGCTCACATCGCGGCCGTCGCACAGAGCGACACCGAGGTCGACGTGCTCTTCCGCCAGGCCGGCGTCATCCGCGCCGACACGCTGGAGGAATTGTTTGACGTGGCTGCGCTGCTCGCGCACCAGCCATTGCCGCGTGGAAACCGTGTGGCCATTATCAGTAACTCGGGGGGCGTGCTCACGATCTGTGCCGATGCGTGCGATGCCAACGGACTTGTTGTCGCAGGTCCAGGCGCGATTGACCTCGGCCCACTCGCCACGGTTGAAGCTTACGAACGCGCGGTCCAGCGCGCGATGGAGCACGACGAGGTCGACGCGCTCATCGCCATGTTCGCATGCGTGGGGGACTGCGATCCAAATCTTGTAGGGCGAGGCATCCGGCGCGGCGTCTTGCGCGCCGAGCGTAACACGGGTATATCCAAGCCGGCCCTTTTGTGCCTCATGGGCGCTGCCGGCGCAGTCCAGATAGGTGCCGAACGAGGCGGAGGTGAAACCACTTCCCGTCATATCTTCCCCTCCTACAGATTCCCCGAATCGGCTGCCCTGGCTCTCTCACGGGCCGCCCAGTACGCAGCGTTCCGCAGGCAGCCGGGAGGGCGAATCATGTGGTACGAGGACGTGGATGCTCCAACCGCGAGGCAGGAGGTTAAGGCTCTGCTGGAATCTTCGCCCGACGACATCCTCTGGCTGAAGGATGAACGCGCGTGGCACATCCTCCGGCTCTTCGGTATACAAACCGGCTCAGTCACCGCAACTTCTTCCGCCGTCGACGCGGAACGTGCCACACTCGAGGTTCAGTCAGATCCGAGTTTCGGACCGTTGATTCGCATATTGCGTGAGGGAAAGCCGGCCGTCGTCCGAATCACGCCCCTGACTGACAATGACGTCAGGGAGATCGTGCAAACTGCGGAGATACCGACCGAATGCGGCGTCGAGGAACTGCTCGGCCGGGTATCGCAACTCGTGGAAGAGCTGCCCTGGCTTTGCGGAATGCAGGCCGAGATTCATCGCACCCAGCAGTCGCCAGATCGCTGCGGCGTAGTCCTGGATGTCAAAGTCAGCATCGGATTCTGCCGACACGAGTGAATTACGATTGACGATTTACGATTGACGATTGTCCGGATGGGCTACTATTTGGATTATGAGTGTCCTGGCTTTTCTCCTGTATTCGATGTTGCAGACCGCAAAACCGGCCCCGGTGCAGGGGATGCCTGCGGCGGCAGGGGCCTACTACCGGCAGGATGATGCGAAATGGGTCAAGCTTGAATCCCCCGCCACAGCGAAGTCAAAGACCAAGGGAATGGGAATGTTCATTGAAACTGCCGGCCTCTCCAATCTCGACATGACCACTGTCTACCAGGGAGCCCACGCCTCGGTGCAGATCTCGAATTCGCGGCCTACCTTCTATGTCCGCGGAACCGTCTCTCCAAAAGATGCGGCAATCGTTCAACTCGCCCAGAAAAAAGACAGCCGCTCTGTTCAGACCTCGTCTGCCGCCGCCACCGTGGATAACAAGGGGGGCTTCAAAAAGGGAGAGCTTCGCAAGGTGATTGTTACCGTCTATTCCGACAATAGCTTTTCCGTCATGCCGGAAGGGGAGTTGAAATCCGGCGAATATCTGCTGGCATTCGGCAACAGCGACACCGGCTTCGACTTCAGCATCTCCGCAGCGAAAAAGTAAGCGTCCGCCCCAACTCTGCCACGAATTACACGCGTTTCACGGATTGAGTGATAGAATTTCCACTTTGCGGGGCGATCCATGACCATCTGGCAATCCGGAAGATCAGACTACATTCTGGAAAAGGCATTGGACGGCAAGCGCATCTCGGCCCAGGAGGCGCTCGAATTATACGATGATGCCGATTTCCTGAAGGTCATCTCCGCAGCGCGGGTAATTCGAAACCGCAAGAATGATCCGTCAGTGGTCACCTACACGATGTTCCGTGTGGTGAACTACACCACCTTCTGCAACGTCGACTGCTCCTTCTGCAGCTTCGCCGAACCTATGGGTTCCTCCCGGGGAACGGTTCTTTCCCCAGAAGAGATCGTACAAAAAATGCGGGAAGCCGTGGCTATCGGCGCGGAACAGATGTTTCTGCAGGGGGGAGTTAATCCTGATCTCCCCTTCTCCTACTACCTGGACGTGATCCGCGGCGTTAAGGAAACCCTGGGCAACCACATCCACGTTCGCGCATTCTCCCCCGTGGAATTACTGGGCATGCAGCAGCAGACCGGGATGCCCCTGCGCCGGATACTTCGTGAGCTGAAGGCGGCCGGGATGGATTCCGTGCCGGGGGCCGGCGCAGAGATCCTTAGCGAGCGGGTGCGCGGCCTTCTCTCGCCCAGGAAAGCGCCCGCTGCGGAGTGGGTGCGCGTGATGGAAACCTGCCACCAGGAAGGGCTCCCCGGCAGCGCCAACATTGTGTTTGGCTCGGAGGAAACGCACGCCGAGGTTGTCGAGCACCTGGGCATCGTCCGAGACTTGCAGGATCGAACCGGAGGTTTCCTCACGTTCATTCCCTGGACTTTTCAACAGCAGACGAAGAGATTCCGGACTCGCACTGTCCCCTCGCACGAATTTCTCAAGGTGCTCGGAATCTGCAGGATATTTCTCGACAACATCCCCCACATTGAAACCTCGGTCATGGTGCTTGGACAAGGCGTAGGTTCACTCGCACTCCACGCCGGCGCGGATGACATCTCCTCGGTGGTGATCGAAGAGAATGTGCTCAAGAGTTACGGACTGAAGACCGAGGAGAAGGCCCGCGAGTTCATCCGTGAGAGTGGTTTCACACCTGTAAAGCGCGACCTGCTTTACCACCTCCAAGAGCACGCCTCGTGAAGTAAGGGCACGCGCAAGAAAAACTTCACATTTGGGCTGAAAGAAAAGTCCTGTGGCGCCGGTCATCAGACCGGCCAGAGGCCGCGACCGGGGGCGTGTGATGACCCCCCGCACATAAATCCCCACTGTACCAGAATGGGATTTCATTTCTGCGCGAACCCCTAAGGGCTGGCGCAAGAATAACTTCACATTTTGCTGCTGGCCCCCAGGCCCGCTGGCGAGGCGCGAGCGACGAGCTATACCCGGGGTGGTATGTGAGGAGCGAGCAACAAAGCCAGCGGGCCTGCGGGCCGCAGCCTGA
>DASQID010000587.1:0-6170 GCA_035631775.1 Acidobacteriota bacterium | reverse complement strand
ATCGTCGAGGAGCGGCAACGAAGCAGATGCCCGCCCGCCGCCGCGCCCTTTCAGGCTGCGGCCCGCAGGCCAGCAGCAAATGTGAAGTTATTCTTGCGCCAGCCCTAAAAGCACGCCAAGGATTTAGAAGATCGAGATCTGCTGCTAGTCTTCGAGGTATGTGTAGCTGTCCAGCGTTGACTGGTAAGAGTCGCAAAGTGCCTCGGCTTCCTCGGCCGTGATCTTGGCCTGCCCCTCAGAGGACCGCACCAGTTCTCGAAAGCTCTCGACCAGGCTGGTTGTCTCATATCCGGCAGCCCCCAAGACCTGAGCAAGAGAGTTTCCACGGAGAACCTTTTCCAAATGGGGACGGCCCGCGTCGTCGACCACGAAGTGGGCCTCATTGGCGGAGCCTAAGAGGTTGTGATTCATGCCTAGCGATTCCTGGTATGCTCCGACGAGGGGAATCGCCAGGTAATAGGGCTCGGAATTAACGCCATGCAGCTCGATTGCCTGTTTCACGTCACGCAGGTCGACGAACTTGTCGATCTGGCCGTCCGAATCGCACGTGATGTCGCAGAGGGTTGCGTGTTCAGTAGGTTCCTCTGTCAGACGATTCACCGGGATGATGGGGAAGAGCTGATCCAAGGCCCACGCGTCTGGAGTCGCCTGGAACACGGAGAAGTTGCAGATGTACTTGCTCGCGAGAATGTTCTCGAGGTCCGCGAACTCCTCTGGACGTTCCTTGAGCAGACGGGAGAATTTTATGGCCTTGCGGCAGATTTCCCAGAAAAGCCACTCGCCCTGGGCGCGATTCTGGAGATTAAGGTAACCGAGGTTGAAAAGCGATTGGAGTTCTTCCCGGTGTTGCAGGGCGTCGTGGTAATACTCGCGGAAGTTCTTCTGATTGACCTCTTTATAGAGGTCCATCATTTCCATTACTACCTCGGAGTCCACCTTGGAGGGATTGATTTCCGCGCCACCGAGCCCTGGATTTTGGGTCCTGATGACGGTCATCACGTACATGGCGTGGTGAGCGGCCACGGCGCGGCCGCTTTCGGTAACGATAACGGGTGGCGGCACATTTTCCGAAAGGCAGATCTCGTTGATGGTGTAAACGATGTCGTTGGCAAACTCCTGCATGCTGTAATTGACGCTGAAGTCCGACGCGGTTCTGCTCCCATCGTAGTCAACACCGAGGCCACCGCCAACATTGAGAATCTCGACCGGATAGCCCATCTTGTGTACCTTCGCGTAGACTCGTGCAGCCTCCTTTATGGCGCTCTTGATCCTGCGGATGTCGGTGATTTGCGATCCAATGTGGAAATGGAGCATTTTCAGCTGACGGGTCACCTGCTGCTCGCCGGCAAGTTTCAAACATTCGAGCAGCTGAATCGTGTTGATGCCGAACTTGGAGGTTTCCCCACCCGATTCCTCCCACTTTCCTGCTCCGCGGGAGAAAACCCTGACCCTGACGCCGAGCGTGGGCCGGATGCCGATCGCAGTGGAGACCTCGGAAATCTTTTTGAGATCCGAGACTTCCTCCATAACGATGATCGGATTCTTCCCTACCTTCGAGGCGCGCATCGCCCACTCCAGGTAACGCCGGTCCTTCACGCCATTGCAGACGAGCAGCGCGTTGGGATGAATCGTCAGAGTGAGAGCAGCCGCGAGTTCGGCCTTGGTCCCAACCTCGATGCCGTATTCATAGCGATGACCGGCAGCCATGAGGCGCTCCACCACACTTCGCTTCTGATTCACCTTCAGTGGGAATACGCCCCTGTGCCGGGCTCCGTAGTTGTATTCGGCGATCGAATTGCGAAAGGCCTCGTGGAATTCCTTGATCTGAGTGTCCAGGATTTGGGGGAAACGAAACAGGTACGGGGATGGGACCTTGCGTTGGACGAGGGTTTGAATCAGAGACATGATCTCGACACCCATGAGCGGGTTTCGAGTCGGATGAACCGTCAGGCAGCCCTGCTCACTGACTCCAAAGTATCCCGCGCCCCAGTTTTCCACTCCGTAGATGCGTTGGGGGATTTCGCTTGGAGACAATCGCAGGCTCTGGGTCAGCTCTTTCATTTCTATGAGCCCCTCTCTGCACTATCCGCATGCAATTCCTTATTCTTCCGGTGCGCAAAACGAGTCGATTTTTCAACGTCCTCTTCTTCATAACAATGCCAGCCTTGGCTGCCGCGCGCCACACCAGAAGCGTCGGGTTTGAAAAGTATCAGACATAGGTTATGAAAGCAACAGAGTAGAAAGTGATTCTTTCACCATGCCCGCTGCGGCAGCTAAAAGGCCGGTGCCCGGCTTGCGCAAGCATAATTTCTCATTCGGGCGCGAGCCCTGAAGCGCGCATACACGGGGTACTATGTCCTCGAGACTGCGGGAATTTGCTGATCTGCTGCACGGATGGCCGCGACAGAACACCCATCAGGCCTTCACGCGCTCCAGATACTTGCCTTCGCTGGTATCGACCCGAATAAGTTCCCCTTCGTTGACGAACGGGGGAACTTGAATGACCAGTCCGGTCTCGAGCGTGGCAGGCTTGTTGACGTTGCTCACCGTCGCGCCGCGCAACGCCGGTTCGGTGGAGACCACTCTCATCTCCACGGAGGGAGGCAGATCTACTCCAATGGGCTTGCCCTCGTAGAATTCCACTTGCAGTTTTATGTTGGGGATGAGGTAGGGAACGGCTTCCTCCAGCAGCTCAGCGGGCAGATGGAATTGCTCGAAAGACTCTGTATTCATGAAATGGTAGTCGGACCCGTCCGAATAAAGAAACTCCACTTCGTGGGTTTCCAGGAAGGCCTGCTCGACGCGATCCTCGGACCGGAACCTGTGCTCGATGATGGAGCCGGTCTTCACCGACTTCAGCTTCGTCTGGACCATGCCGCGCCAATTACCGGGTGTGATGTGCTGGAAAGAAAACACCCGGTATAATTCATTGTTGAGCTTAATGGCCATTCCCTTCTTGATTTGCGTTGCTGCAATCATTACATTTGCCTCAGATGCGAAGTATTGGATCCGTCATAATAATAAATGGTAGGAACACTGACAAGTCCCGTCAGCGGTCCAATGCCGTCATCCGGCCTTCTCGTCCCCGGAGTGAACCGCGAGCGCCTCTTTCACGTTTTGCCTGCGATGTTTCAGGGCACCGATGATCCCCGGCAGAATCGAGAGAAACACAACCACGGCGATCACGATGTGGATGTGCTCGTCGACGTTCGGAATCGCGGAGCCTAGGGAATATCCGATCAGGACCATGCTCCAAACCCAGAGAATGCCACCGAATATGTCGATCGACAGGAAGCGGCGATAATTCATCCGCGCCGCGCCGGCAACCGGGGCAGAGAAAGTCCGAACGATGGGCACGAAGCGCGCAAGCACAATCGTCTTACCCCCGTACTTTTCATAAAAGTCATGAGCGCGTTCCAGATGCCTCTTTTTGAAGAACAACGAGTCCTGGCGTTTATAGAGCGCCTGGCCCGCCTTTCGACCTATGGCATAACCGAGCTGATCGCCCACCACGGCACAAAGCGAAACCAGAATCAGCAGCGAAGTAAGGTTCATGAATCCACCGGCCGCCAACACTCCCGCTGTCACCAAGAGAGAATCGCCCGGCAGGAAAAATCCGAAAAAAAGACCGGTCTCCACAAAAACGATAATGCAGACCAGCAGGGTACCTCCCCACTGGATCAAGCTACGGACATCTGAGAGGAAGTGATAGGCATTTTTTAGGAATTCAATCATATGACCAGTTCTGATCCTGCCGTTCTTGGCGGGCAATCCGGGCAGCGCTGGGGAACTCGATGAAAATCCCGGCGCTCTGCGGTGGCCTTTTTAAAAACCGCCGGAAAGGCTCCAGGGGTCCTTTACGACAGCCATGGTTCGAACTCTCGAGTGCTGCGTGGCCCCAGTATCTTTGGCGATGGACTGCCCGGGTCGGTTTAAAGCTCCAGGATCTCCGACTCCTTCTTTTTCTGGAGACCGTCGATCTTCCCGATATAATCGTTGGTCAAGTCCTGGACCTTTTTCAGGGCTTCTTTCTCCTCATCTTCGGATATCTTCTTATCCTTGAGATCGGCCTTGAGCTCGGCGTTCGCGTCATGGCGTACCTGGCGAACGGCCACTCGGTGCTGCTCTGCAATGTGCCCGACGGATTTAGCCAGTTGTTTGCGTCTCTCCTGAGTGAGAGGCGGTATCGGAAGGCGCACGACCTTGCCGTCATTCGTGGGAGTCAAGCCCAAATCGGAGGCGAGAATGGCCTTTTCAATATTCGAGATCGTCGAGGGATCCCACGGCTGTATAAGGATCATGGTCGGTTCAGGCGTCGATAATGAGGCCATCTGATTCAACGGCGTGGGGGTCCCGTAATAATTCGCCTGAATATGATCCAGAAGACTGACCGAGGCCCGCCCGGTCCGAACGGCAGCCAGGTTCTGTTGCATGTCATCAACGCACTTCTCCATGCGCTTTTTCGCAGCGTCGAGCGTCTGTCGAATCATTTGGTTCTGTCTCCTTAGAGTAGAAGCGCCCTGCCCTGCTGCGGCAGAGCTACGCCTGGACGATCGAACCCACCTTCCCACCTAAGACGACGTTTCTGATATTACCATGCCGCAACAGGTTGAAAACCACTATAGGAAGGTTGTTTTCCATGCAGAGGGCAATTGCGGTTGTATCCATGACGCGGAGGCCCTTTTGCAGAACCTGCTGGTAGGTCAGCCTCCGGATGAGCTTGGCTGAAGTGTTCTTGATCGGATCGTCATCGTAGACACCATCCACCTTGGTTGCCTTGAGGATGGCCTCCGCCCCCACCTCAATGGCCCTGAGAGCTGCGGCGGTATCCGTGGAGAAATAAGGATTGCCGGTTCCTGCCCCGAAAATGACAACCCGGCCTTTCTCCAAATGCCGGATGGCTCGTCGGCGGATGAAGGGCTCCGCCACCTCCTTCATTTCAATCGCGGTTTGCACGCGGGTGTGGACGCCGATTTTTTCCAGTGCATTCTGCAGGGCAAGCGCATTGATGACCGTGGACAGCATCCCCATGTAATCGCCCGTCACCCGGTCCATTCCCGCGGCACTCACATGTATACCGCGGATAAAATTACCTCCGCCGACGGTGGCGGCTACCTCTACGCCGAGGGTGTGCATCTCCGCGATTTCCCCGGCAATTCTCTTTACCGTGCCCGGATCAATGCCGAAGCCCTTCCCGCCCATCAGGGCTTCGCCGCTGAGCTTGAGCAAGACACGATGAAAACGGGGCTTGGGTGTACGTGTGGGCTTCATGGATCCTCCTCGGCATGCGCTGGAAATTGGTCACAAGGCCATTTCCCCAATCTCCTCTGGATCCCGCGCGGAGGCCGTACGTTTATTCGCCGACCTTGTAGCGGACAAAGCGGCGGACCTGAATGTTCTCGCCGATCTTCTGAACGTGGTGTGCGATGTGATCCCTGACGGTGATGCTGGGATCCTTTACAAAGGGCTGCTCGAGAAGGCAGGTTTCCGAATAGAACTTGGACATGCGCCCATCCACCATCTTCTCAAGGATGTTCTCGGGTTTGCCCGTCGCGCGAGCCTGCTCCTTGTAGATTTCGCGCTCCTTCGCCAGCACGTCTGCGGTGACGTCCTCCTTGTGAATGAAACGCGGGTCACTGGCAGCGATCTGCATTGCGATATCCTTGACCAGCGCCTGGAATTCCGCGTTTCTGGCCACAAAATCGGACTCGCAGTTGACTTCAACAAGGACACCGATCTTTCCGTTCGTATGAATGTAGGAGCCGATCCAGCCTTCCTTCGTTTCGCGTCCAGCCTTCTTCGCAAGAGATGCAAGCCCTTTTTTTCGGAGGAGAGTGACTGCGGCCTCGACGTCACCCTTCGTTTCTTGAAGTGCGTTCTTGCACTCCATGAAACCCACACCGGTGATCTCGCGCAATTTCTTTACATTTTCTGCAGAGATATCCATTGCTGGCCTCCAAGACTACTATGATATGCATGCCCGAGGCACGGGCCCCAAGGCACGCGCAAGAATTGATTGGCATTTTGGCGCGAGCACCGTCGCGCCTGCGGCGCTCCCGGGGCGGGCAGATGCGAGTCGCCGCGACGCAGGCGATATCGGTGTATATCGTCGAGGAGCCGCAACGAAGCAGATGCCCGCCCGCCGCCGCGCCCCCACGCTGCGGCCCGCA
>DASQID010000586.1:0-13327 GCA_035631775.1 Acidobacteriota bacterium | reverse complement strand
CAGGGGGAGATGGAAGAGGGGGGCCTGCAGGCCGCGTCGATCCTTGTTGCGGCGGCTCAGCTGGACGGGCTTAAGGTTGCGGCGCCGAAGGCCGTGGCTCGATCTGCCGATCAAGTGAAGGAGGAATTCCTCGGTGCTCCTACCCGGTCCAAACCGCTGGGATTTTATACCTGGAAAGAAGATTTGGTCCGCATCTTCCAGCAGGATCGGATGCTGCAGACAAAGATGGATGAGCCAGCCGCCCTGCTGCTGGCCCGGTACCTGGGCAGGGAAGCCTCATTGTTGAACTCCTATGTCGCAGCCCTGCGACTTGCCGAGAAATTAACCAATCCCTTAGCCTGGTCAGACCTCCGTCAGGTAGCCGCTGACCTGGCAGCGGGGAGGAAGGCAGAAGTGAAAGGTAAGGTTTCCTTCTTTCCTCCCTCGGTCTCACCGGAGACGGAGCTGATCAAAAAGCTCTATGGCGACCGACCGATCCCGGAGGGATTCAACCTGGCCGATGAAATGGTCCGCCGCATCCAATCGGGGGAACTATCCCTTCAGCCGGGGAGCACATCAGGCTGGTATGACTATCAGATCTTCGCCCTGGAGCCCCTAGCCATCCCGGAGAGGATGCCCGAGGCCCGGCACCTGGAGTTTTCTGAGGAATACAAAAACGAACTCGTTGGACTCTTGAAAGCGCTCATGGCCCTCACCCGGGAGACCCATATCAAGCAGGTGGAAGTGCCCATGGCCGGCGCAGCCCTGCTAAGAATGGGGATCCGTCCCGACCTTTCACTGGAGCCTCTGGCGTCCTACTATTTGCGGCGGGCCGAATCCTACGGATTTGTTCACCGGGTGCTGGAGGAGGCCTTCGGCGAAGCGGGCCTTCGCAATATGCGCCGGCTGACCATGGAAGGGCCAACCAACTTACCCCTTGATGAGGAGTTGAAGTTGCTCCAAAGCATCTTTCATGGGGCTTACTTAGTGGTCTGCGATGAGCTGGGCATGGCGCCGGAGGCGAGCAAGGAGGCGACCGATAGGGATGGAGAGGTCTTTCGGATGTGGTCTGCCTCCCTTGAAAAGGACCCGGACCTGAAGGGGGACATCAGGACGATGGTGCCGGTATTCTACGATGTGCAGAGGAAGCAGATGAAGGTGTGGGTAGTCCTGGGGCTGGCTGCCAGGAAGCTGCGGGTTTCCTTTGCCAGGCCCCCGGATATCAAGGCAGTGGTCGATGAGAGCGGCCAGAGGCTGGAGCCCGTGCAGATTGACTACCAGGACGCCGAGCACCAGTTGACCTATTTCGTCACTGCGGAAGTCTATGTGAACCGCCTTCTCGACCGCCGCGAGTTTCGCAGACACTGCGACCGGTACAAGACGGCGGAGGCCATCTTGCGCAATCTGAAGTGGTGACCCGAGCAATTCTGCGGGCAGGCTACTCAACTCCCAAATTTCCGGCAGCACGGAGCCCGGTCTAGGGAATTTAGTTTCC
The DNA here is from genome assembly GCA_035631775.1 of Acidobacteriota bacterium. Classification (GTDB taxonomy): domain Bacteria; phylum Acidobacteriota; class UBA6911; order UBA6911; family UBA6911; genus DASQID01. Next base: position 11,853 of record DASQID010000586.1, on the reverse strand, counting down.
GCTGCAAATGTCCTGGATCATAAGCCAAAAGAGTTACGAATTGAGGCTCTATCGAAAGCCGAATCTCAAAACAAGACCGGCTTGAACGCGTACGTTGTGAGTCCATGGATGAGTACGAACCGGGATGTAGTCGAGTTGAAAGGCACGGATTGCGACGCGCTTGTTGACACTAACATCAACGGCGCCCCCCAAGCCCGCCGCAAAGTGCGTTTCGGCGATACCCGGAAGCGGCTGCGGGGCCGGAAAGCCCGGCTCCGGGTGAAGCGGGATCTCCGACGAGCTGAAGTGCGCCATACCAGCCAGCGCATGGACCGATGCGTTGAATCTTCCAGTACGCCACGTGATCTGCGGTCCAAACAAGAATTCGTACAATCGAAGGTCGCTATATCCGTCACCAAGCCAGACTTGTCCATATCCCCCTGCAATATCAGCCATGATTCCAAAGTGCTTGAAGATGTTGCCGGTGATCCCAGCCGCCCAGCCATTTGTATGTGTGCGGGATGTATACTGACGGACCTGGGTACTGGCGTAGGAATAACCTCCAAATACTTCCCCTCTGGAATACTGATCTTGCGCCCGAACTTGCGACACGATGGTTAGTATGAAAATGACGATCGTGAAGAGCTTACTCACTTTTGCGGAACTTGTGGAGATACCAACGACCGGGCTACTGCCCGCTTGGCAGTTCCTAGTCAATTTTAGAAATTTGTGGCTAGTATCGATTGTCACTCACTGATTCTAAAGGCTGTGGCGGAGAGGGGGGGATTCGAACCCCCGACACCGGTTTTGCCAGTGTAACTGCTTAGCAGGCAGCCCTGTTCGGCCACTCCAGCACCTCTCCGCGGCCGATGGACAGATCAGAAACAGGACGCAATAGTAACGAATTCACCGACCAAAATCCACCACCAACAAGGCAGATGGCAGCAGGCAGACGGCAGCAGCAGACCTACGTATGGAGGAGCGCACTCTGCAACTCCGCGCGCATGACCTCTGTGGTAAGCTTTGATGTTTCAGCGAGGTGCCTGCAGCCCTATGACTGACGCGGTTCGTGTGCGCTTTGCCCCCAGCCCTACCGGCTACCTTCATGTCGGAGGCGCGAGGACCGCCCTCTTCAACTGGCTGTTCGCGCGCCACCATCACGGCAAGTTCATCCTCCGCATCGAAGACACGGACGCGGCTCGGTCCTCCGACGAGATGGTCGAGGGTATCCTGCAGGGACTCCGCTGGCTCGGCCTCGACTGGGATGAAGGGCCCCATTTCCAATCCCGGCGCATCGCCCGATATCGGGATTTTGCGCACCAACTTCTCGAGAACGGCTCCGCCTACCGTTGCTTCTGCAGAGCGGACAATCCAGCCGAAGACAACGCAGAACAGGATCAAGGTCAGAAGTGGATTTACGACCACCGCTGCCTGACCCTGTCGCCCGGGGAGTCCGGTCGTCTCGCCGAACAGGGCCAACCATTCGGCGTGCGATTTCACGTACCCCCAGGAAAGACCTCGTACCGCGACCGAGTGTTCGGCGACATCGAAGTGGAGAATTCCAACATTGAAGATTTCGTTCTCCTCCGCTCCGACGGCATGCCCACCTACCACCTCGGGGTGGTGGTAGACGATGTCGACATGGCCATCACGCATGTCATCCGCGGGGCCGATCACATCTCCAACACGCCGAAACAGGTCCTTCTCTACCAGGCCGCCCGCCTGGCCTTGCCCGAATTCGCCCATGTGCCGCTGATCCTCGGATCGGATAAGCAGCGCCTCTCGAAACGGCACGGCGCGACCTCGGTCACAGCCTACGCGGCAATGGGCTATCTCCCCGAGGCGTTCTTCAATTTCCTGGCACTGCTCGGATGGTCGCCCGGGGGCGACCGCGAGATCATGACGCGACGGGAACTGATCGAGTCGTTCTCACTAGAGGGTGTCGGAAAGGCCAGCGCCGTCTTCGGTCTCGAAAAGCTGGACTGGTTCAACGGCGAGTACATCCGGCGAACCGAACCGGCCGAACTTCGAAAACTAGTTTTGGCCGAATTGAAATCCAGGAATATCCTGCCTCAGGACGCGTCCGAGCAGCCCTCAGTCGACGCGGCTATCGATCTGTTAAAAACCAGAGCCCGCCGGCTGACCGACTTCAGTGGCACTTTCCGGGCTTTCTTCACCGACGACTTCGATTACCAGCCGGATGCCGTGGCAAAATTCATGGGGGAACCTAATTTGAAGGTGCTCCTCCCGACATTGCTGGAGCATTATCGGGAGGATGGGCCTTTCTCACACGAGAGGGCGGAATCAATTCTGCGCAGCGTGGCTGAAAGTAACGGCGTCAAGGCAGGGCTGCTGATCAACTCGCTGCGTGTGGGGCTCACGGGCCAGGGGGTAGCGCCGGGGCTCTTCGATGTGATGCGTGTCCTGGGTCGCGAACGAACGCTGTCCCGGATTGAGCGGCTCATCGATTTTCTGAATCGTGGAAAGTGAGCGGCAGGGGCGACCGGCGCGCTTCTCACTGCTCGCGCACGGCACGTTGCGTTTGAATTCCTTCCAATCTGCATTCAGGATTTGCCTATTCTCAAGAGGGGTGATGACATGACCAAGCTGGGAGTCAACATCGACCATGTTGCGACCATCCGGCAGGCACGTCAGGCAATCGAGCCCGATCCGGTGGCGGCTGCCGTACTGGCCGAATTGGCCGGGGCCGACGGCATCACGGTGCACCTGCGCGCGGACCGGCGTCACATTCAGGACAGCGACGTCCAGCGTCTGCGCGAGACCGTGACGACCCGCCTGAACATCGAGATGGCCGCCACGGCGGAGATGATCCGGATCGCGTTAAAGATCCGTCCCGACCAGGTAACCGTTGTAGCAGAGCGCGAGGGAGAAATCACGACGGAGGGCGGACTCAACGTGGTCGGCAGCAGAAAAGCGGTTTCGTCCGCAATCGGCCAGCTGCAGAAAGGCGGAATACAGGTGAGCCTCTTCATCGATCCCAAGCAGGAACAGGTCGACGCAGCCGCCGATCTGGGGGCGACCATGATTGAACTGAACACCCGGGCCTATTCGGAAGCGTGTCCACGCAGCCTCGACCTTGCGGGACCCGAACTGCAGAACGAGCGCGCAAAGGTCGTCGAGGCTTCCGAACGGGGCGCCGGCAAAGGCCTGAAGATCCTTGCGGGGCACGGCCTGACCTATCGGAACGTCCGACCAATTTCCGACATACCCGATGTCGTGGAACTCAATATCGGGCACAACATCATCGCACGCGCAGTGCTCGTGGGAATGGAGCGGGCCGTTCGTGAGATGCTGGCTGCGATGGGACGCTGAGGATTGACGATTTACGATTTAAGAACCTTGATCACGTCGCCTTCGCTTCAATCGTCAATCGTAAATCGTCAATCGTACATACTTGAAGGTGATGAAAACCGGAACGCTCTACTTAGTGGCCACGCCAATCGGAAACCTGCAGGACATTTCCCTCAGAGCCCTGCAGGTTCTGAAGGAGGTGGACCTGATCGCGTGCGAAGACACACGCCACACCGCGAGACTGCTCACTCATTTCGGGATCTCCACGCCGAGGGAAAGTCACCACGAACACAACGAGGCCTCCCACACATCCCGCCTCCTGAATCTGCTGCGATCGGGACAAACCATCGCGTTGGTAAGCGACGCGGGGGTGCCGCTGGTCTCGGACCCGGGTCATCTGCTCGTTTCCGCCTGCCGCAAGGAAGGCATTCCTGTGATTCCAGTGCCCGGGGCATCCGCAGCGGTGACGGCCCTGTCAGCATCCGGACTGCCCACCGACAGCTTTCATTTCGCCGGATTCCTCCCGTCCCGCCCAGAGGCGCGCAGGCGCAAGGTGAGGGAATTGTCCACCATACCCTCGACACTCATTCTCTTTGAGGCCCCTCACCGGATACTGGCATCACTGGAGGACATCGCCGAAATCCTGGGCCCGCGCCAGGCATGTCTCGCACGCGAGCTGACGAAGATTCACGAAGAGTGGATTTGCGGCACACTGCAGGAGATCCTTGTGACAGTTCAAAATCGGTCCGGCCTGAGGGGCGAGATCACACTGGTCATCGACCGCGGTACTCCCCCGATGCAGGAAATCGCTTGCTGGTCCGAGTCGATTGGAAAGCAGCTGGAGGAGGAAGTGGGCCGAACCGGCTCGACTCGCAATGAGGCATTGAAGAGCGTCGCCCGGCAGCGAGGCATTTCCCGCCGTGAGGCTTATCGCATGCTGCTCAAGGAAAAATCAGGCCAATAATGAAAGCTGGCAGCAGGCAGTGGCAGCAGGCAGGAAAAAAAACTTGTCGGGATATGAGTGTACCGACGGAGGACTGCAGATCGCAAGCGTTGCTTGCGGCTCGGATGCACTGGGTTATTTCTGCCGTCTGCCTGCTGCTCGCCGGCCTCAAGGCATTACTCCCTTCCCGTCGAGTTCCCCCGGCAAGAAGCCTGCCTTCCGGCCGGACTCATAGGTTGCGGAGCGCTCGCGCCGCCAGTGCTTCATTTTTGCCTCCAGTTCCTTGATCTGGAAACCCAGGCGTTCTCGGGCTGAATTATTGCTGCCTCCGCGCGAGTTTCTCCCGATCTTCGGGAGTTGCCACTTCTCCGATTCCATGCGAGCACGGAGCAGTGCAAGGCGTTCCTCGCCATGTTGAATCTCGAGATCCAGCTTCTGGAGGGTGGTCCGCAGAGCCTGGAGCGAAGGCTGCTTCCTCGCGGAGAGACTTCTCCCGGATGCTGAACGCACCGGCGCAGGTCCGGTGACCTGCGGCACGCTCCCGTCAGTAACGCTTTGAAGTTGGCCGCTGATGGTCTTCCCCTCAATACCCTGCTCTTCCAATGCCTTCCTGCGCTCCGACTCTCTTCGCGCGGCGTCCGCGAGGGATTGATGGCCCGCAAACGAAAGCTGCGCGAGGGAGAGAACTGCTAGAACCGTTCTGAAGAACCACGGGCGTCTCATGACATACCTAACGGCAACGCCCGGGGTTTGAGCGGAGTTTTTTGCGTCCCGCGGTGTTCTTTGCGCCTTGTCAAACCTCACCGCCAAGGCGCAAAGAACGCTAAGGGCTGGCGCAAGAATAACTTCACATTTTGCTGCTGGCCCCCAGGCGCGACGGTGCTCGCGCCAAAATGTGAATTTATTCTTGCGCCAGCCCTAAGGGCCTCAAAGAACAATTCGGATTAGACCTTCAGCTTGGGGGAGGTGACCGGAAAACCCCGGAAGTAGGCTTCGGCGAAGCGAAGTACCGTTCCTTCCTGAAACTGGTTGCCGATGATCTGCAAGCCGACCGGAAGACCCTCCGCCGCGAATCCGCAAGGGAGTGACAGTGCCGGAATCCCGGCCAGGTTTGCGGTGACCGTATAAATGTCGGATAGATACATCGCGAGAGGATCATCCACTTTCTCGCCGATCTTGAATGCCGGAGTCGGGCTTACAGGCGTCAGCAGGGCGTCTACCGTCTCGAACGCCTTCTCGAAGTCGCGCTTGATCAATGTGCGGACGCGCATGGCGCGGCCGTAGTAAGCCTCGTAGTAGCCGGACGAGAGCGCATAGGTGCCGATCATGATACGCCGTTTGACTTCTGCTCCAAACCCGATGCTGCGGCTGCGTTTGTACATTTCGGAGAGGTCCTGCGGATCGGGAACGCGGAAACCGTAGCGCACCGCATCGTAGCGTGCCAGGTTTGAACTCGCCTCCGCAGGCGCGATGATGTAGTAATCCGCGATGGCGTAGGCGGTATGAGGAAGCGATACTTCCTTCAACTCGCAGCCGAGGGATTTCGCATTGGAGAGCGCAGCCTCGATAATGGATCTCACCTCGGGATCCAATCCTTCACCAAAGTACTCCTTCGGGATCCCAAGTCGCATGCCACGAACGGACATGCCGACTTGAGCGGTATACTCAGGCACAGGGACCGGGGCGGAGGTGCTGTCGTGTTCGTCGCGGCCGGCGATGACCGAAAGCAGTAATGCCATATCACGCGGATTCGTAGCGATGGGTCCAATGTTGTCCAGTGACGAAGCGAAGGCCACAAGCCCGTAGCGCGAAATTCTCCCATAGGTCGGCTTCAGCCCGAGCACGCTGCAGAAAGAAGCTGGCTGGCGCACCGATCCGCCGGTTTCCGAGCCAAGTGCCAGTGTGGCCATGCCCGACGCGACGGCAACAGCGCTGCCCCCGCTGCTTCCGCCTGCCACACGCCCAAGATCGTAGGGATTGCGCGTCACCTGAAATGCCGAGTTCTCGGTCGATGAGCCCATGGCGAACTCGTCGCAATTGGCCTTGCCGATGACAACAGCCCCGGCACGCTCAAGGCGTTCAATCGCCGTTGCACTGTAGGGAGGTATATAGGATTCGAGGATCCTCGATCCGCACGTGGTGCGCAGATTGCGAGTGCAGATGTTGTCCTTCACGGCTACAGGCACACCCGCGAGCGGCATTCCCGACTCTCCGCTTGCCACCCGCCGGTCCACTTCGCCCGCCCGCGCAAGTACCCGCTCCCGCTCCACCGTGATGAAAGCCCTCAGCGCGGAATCCACGGCTTCGATGCGCGCGAGGGCAGACTCCGCTACCTCGACGGCAGACACTTTTTTGTGATTCACCGCCTCGCCGATTTCAAATGCGCAGGTGAGATTCACGGTCGATTATCCTTTTGCCAGAATTGTCGCAAAACTCAGCATAGCCACAACCAATGGTCGTCTTAGAGAACCTTGGGAACGCGAAAGTGGCCTTCCCCCGGGTCCGGAGCGTTGGCCAGACTCTCCTCAACCGGCAGGGAAGGCTTGACCTCATCCTCGCGGAAGATAAACCGCTCGAATCCCTGAGCCAGTGAGACGTGGCTCGTGGGCTCAATCCCCTCTATGTTTACCTGTTTCAACTGCTCGACGTAGTCGAGAATGCGCTGAAACTGCGCGGTAAACGCGACCAACTCCTCATCGCTGAAGTGGAGCTTCGCCAGTTCAGCAATCTTCAACACATCAGCCCGGCTGATAGACATGGAAGTGATCTTCCTCCTGCCCAAGCGGCCTACCCTGTTACCTCAAACCGCCAAGTTCATTTGCCGCGCGGAAAGCGCCCCGAAGGGGCGCCAGCCCCGGCTTGAGGATTTATGATTGACGATTTACGATTGAACTTCCGGCAGGTCTTTCAATCTTCAATCGTAAATCGTCAATCGTTAATTCTTGCACTCCCCAACCTCTTGCTCTGGCCCTCCGGGGCCTGATCCAATGGGCGATTCGTTGAGCTTTGCGACCGAAACTAACTACAGACAAAGCGCTCAAACATCGACCCGCGCGCGCTCAAGCCAGATAAAAAATCTTCGTGCCCTGCGAACGTCATTCCGAATCTGAGCCGCGAGCGCGCCCGTGTCCGGGAAACGGTGTTCATCCCGGAGACGAACGAGAAACTCGAGGGCCACCTTCCGGCCATAGATATCCTCGTGGAAGTCAAGGACATGAGATTCGATGCTGACCGGCCTGTCGGCGGCACCTCCGCTGATTGTCGGGCGAATTCCGATATTCGTTACGCTCTTGTGCTGGCGCCCGTCGATAGTCGACAGGGTCACATAGACTCCATTGCGCGGAATCAGTTCATTCGCCGTCTCCAGGTTCGCCGTCGGAACGCGCAGACCCGCACCCGTGGCTGTGCCGTGGACGATCGTGCCTTCAAGAGAATAGGGGCGTCCAAGAAGCCGCCGCGCCAGCCCAACCTGCCCTGCAACCAGTGCCTGACGGATGGCAGTGCTCGATACGCGGCTTCCGCGAAACTGGACCTGGTGAATCTTGCCTACCAGGAAACCCCTTTCCTCGCCAATTTCCTTCAACAGATTAAAGCTTCCTTCCCGGCGATAACCGAAGGCGAAGTTCGGCCCGACATGAATCTCCATCAAATGCAGCTTATCGCACAGGATATAGTTCACGAAATCCCTCGCGCTCGTGCGCGCAAGTTTCACATCGAAAGGGATAATAATCACGAGCTCGATGCCGAGCGACGCGATTGTCGAGAGCTTCTGATCAAGGGTCTGTATCTGACGAGGTGCATTATTCGGGGCCAGCACCTGGAGTGGATGCGGATGAAATGTGATTACAGTGGGCGTCCCCCTGACCGTGGCGGCCCTTTCGGCCAGGTCGCACATTAGCCGTTGATGGCCGAGGTGCACCCCGTCGAAGTTGCCGATGGTTGCCACAGAGTCGTGATGGCCGTGTGGAAGCTCCTCCAACCGGTAAAGTACTTTCATGATCTCCGCTAGAGTTTGATCCGGCTGGTCTTGGCCATGAACTTCATACGAAGCTCATACAGCACGCTGCCCAGTAACTGCTCCTCTTCTTTGCTGAGATTGCCCTTGGTCTTCTCTTCGAGCATGCTCAGGATGTCTATCATGTGATGTGCGGCCTCGACGTCTTCTTCCTTCTTGTTCGTATAAGGATTGGGAACTTCACCCAGGAGAACGAGGCCCTGGGTATAATACGACAAGATGTAGGATGGGAAATCAATCCGTGCTCCGGTGCCGGGAGGGACTTCCTCGGCAGGCATCGGTGCCTCTTGCCCCTTTTGCGTTTCGGATTTGGAATTACCCACATCCTCAGCCGGTGCAGTAGCGCCTGTCGGCGAGCCATCCTCACGGAAAATCCGTTTGTCGGTCACTCGGAAACCCGGTTCTTCCTGATCCTTGGCCATATGTCTCTTCCCCGTAATGGAAGGTAACGAAGCGAGGCAAAAAATCGTATCACCCGGCTTGCCGCTCCTCAAGGAAAATGCAGGAAATGCGGTTCGCAGTTTGGCACCGGTCCGTGGCATCTGCTATCTGCGAACCGCGAACTGAGAACTGCATTAGATGGTATATTTGTTCGATGGAAAAACGTGCGGACATACAGAAACTGGTCGACCTGGTGGAGCGCCTGCGCGGAGAAAACGGCTGCCCCTGGGATAGAGAGCAGACAAGGGAGAGCCTGAAACCCATGCTCATTGAGGAGGCATACGAAGTTCTCGATGCCTTGGATAGTGCAAGCCCTTCAGAACTGAAGGAAGAGTTGGGCGATCTCCTGTTTCAGGTCGTTTTCCATGCTCAGATCGCTCGGGAAAAAGGTGAATTTCACCTTGCCGACATCATCGACAGACTGCACGAAAAGATGATCCGGCGCCATCCCCATGTTTTCGGCGGTGCCGATCTCAGGACAGCGCAGGATGTGCTCAGAAACTGGGAAGACATCAAGGCTGCTGAAAAGGGTGTCGAGTCCTCATCGCAACCGGAATCGCAGAAATCCTTGTTGGACGGGATCCCTTCGAACCTTCCGGCGCTGCACCAAGCTTATCAGATGACGGCCAAGGCTTCTCGTGTGGGGTTTGATTGGACGCGGCTCGAGGACATAATTGCCAAACTTGAAGAGGAGATCGCGGAGCTTCGGGAAGCCTGCGGGTGGCGGGAAAATGGAAAGCTGGCTGACGAGGTCGGTGATCTTCTGTTCGTAGTTGTCAATGTAGCCCGCTTCTTGGGGATTGATCCGGAAACAGCTCTCCGAAGAACCAACCGCAAGTTCAACCGTCGATTCCGCTACGTCGAATCCGAAATCAAGCGGCGTGGGCTCGAAATGAAGAATACACCTCTTTCGGAAATGGATGCGCTGTGGGAAGAGGCAAAGGAAAAAGAGCGACTTGCTTGATATTCAGTGTTCTCCTTACGATCCTGGGACAACAAGCATACTTCTGACGTCAGTGGCCGGAAGCCGGCAGCAGGCAATCGCCGATGGTGCATTCGCGGCAGCTTGGGCGATCCCTTGGCCGGGATTATTCATGAAGAATAGGGAAAAAGGATTCAAGGACGCGGATGAACACGGATAAACGCCGATGAAACCTGATGATTTGATCAGCGTGCTGAGATTTTGCCGCCCTCAATGCCGCAAACAGGCTGTGGCATTGAGGGCCGAGCTGCGTGTGGCCCCTCGGGCCGGCAAAATCTCAGCCAGCGTTTATCCGCGTCCCAATTTCCCGCTCTGACTCCTCCTTCATGCATAACCCAGGTTAGGTGCAGGTTAGGTAACGATGTTGTAATGCTCGATATGCAGTGTCGAATCGGCCTTGATGACCACGTCTTTCTTGAGGAGATGCCGGAGTTCTTCGACAACGGCAGACTCTGATTCCCGCAAGGCCCTTGCGACGTCCGGATGTACTCGGATCATCACCTCTGAACGCCCATCCACCAAATTCCTCATCCTCTCCACTTCATGGTAGATGCTGTAGCACGTTGTGGCCACGGATTTGACCAGCCCGGAGCCGCTGCAATACTGGCAGGGCTGGCACAGAGTGCGCTCGAGGGACTGCTTCACCCGCTTCCGCGTGATTGCGACAAGCCCAAATTCGTTGAATTCCAGGATCTTATTCGGTGCCTTGTCTCTGGCGATCTCCTGAGAAAGCGCTTCCATCACCCGCTTTCGATTCTTGCGCTCGTCCATGTCGATGAAATCGATGACGATAATCCCGCCCAAATCGCGCAATCTGATTTGTTTGACGATCTCCTTCACTGCCTCGAGATTGGTGCGGGTGATGGTTTCTTCGAGGCTGTTGCCTTTTCCAACGAACTTGCCCGTATTGATGTCGATGCTGACCAAAGCCTCGGTCTGATTAATGACGATGTATCCGCCCGATTTCAACCAGATCTTCGGCTGCAGCAGCCTGTCGATTTCCTGCGTGATGCCGTATTCGTCGAAGATGTAGGCATCTTTCGTATACAGCTTCACCCTGTGCACAAGATTCGGATAGATCTTGTCGACGAACTCGAGCATCCTCTGGTACTCAATCTCATCATCCACACGGATGCTGGCAAACTCGAAAGAGAACTGGTCGCGCAAAAGACGCTGAACCAGGTTCAGTTCAGAGTGAACTAGAGCCGGGGCTGAGATCTTTTCAGAGCGGGAACGGATGTCCTCCCACAGCTTCACGAGAAAATTCAAGTCGTTTACGAGGTCCTCTTCGGTATGCTCCTCGGCGGCCGTCCGCACGATAATCCCACCCGGGAATCGGTCACGGTGCTTGAGAATAATGTCCTTCAACCGGATTCTCTCCGTTTCCGAATCGATCTTTCGCGAAACGCCGACGTGCTCAACCGTGGGCATGTACACGAGATATCTGCCGGGGAGGGCAATGTGGCTGGTGACTCGGGCTCCTTTCTTGCCGATGGGTTCCTTGGCCACCTGAACGAGGATCTCCTGGCCTTCGCGCAGCATGTCGTCGATGGTCTTGTGCTCGGCGTGGTGGGTGTGACGCGCGGCGGTATAGCGTTTACGCCGTGCCCCCGGGCCCCGCCGCCGTGCGTTGAAACCGCTTCTCGCTTCGGAATCGGCAGAAAAGGGCGCAACGTCGTCGTTATCCTTAATGGAGGCTGCATCCAGCGGGGCCACGTCCGGCGAAGCCTCGGGACCGGCTAGTCTCAGGGTCGTTCCCTCCGCGTCGGATGAGCCTGAATCTGTGGAAGCGCTGTCGGGGGGCAGAGAGATATCTGTGTGTGTTTCCGGCACACTCTCAGGTTGATCCGCTTCAACGCGGGCGACGGGCACTTCCACAGGAGGCGGCGGATGGGGGAGAGGCCGAGGAAGGGATGAGACTGCCTGGTTTCCGGCATAAGCAAAAGCAGATTCTAACTGCCGCTCGGTCTCCGCGTTAAGAGCCCATCGTTCTTCAGTGGTTTCAGCGGGTTGTGGTGGCTGCTGTACAGCAGGCCGGGGGATTTCTCCTCGATCGCGGCGTTCGCGCCAGCGGGGCCGTTCCATCCTGCGATCGCGGCGCAGGGGCTGCGGTTGGGTTCGCTCCTGGACTTCCATCTCCGCCATGACCGTCGCCACCTGATCTTCAGCCGCGGTGAAGAC
>DASQID010000585.1:0-6467 GCA_035631775.1 Acidobacteriota bacterium | reverse complement strand
TGCCCAGCGCTGGACCGTATCCCCCCAGCGTGTCCCTCCACGTGGATTCGCTATGGAAATGCCCACGTGCGGTTGATGGCAGCTCTCGCCGGGATTGACAGACTACCTCTGGTGGGATCCGTGCGTGCGTTCGGTTTTGCTCACAAGGTTGGTCAATATTGCTCATCAGCTGGTTGGCTTGCCGCTGCGGCCGCAGACGCTTCCATTGTTACTCTAACGCCCCGGCCTACTCCCCTGCATTTCGGAACCGCGGGGAGAAGCTGCAGATCCAGGTGATAGAAACACACAAGGCGACTACGTTGAGGATAGGATCATGCCTGGCTGGCAAACTTTGCTTGAGTCTCTCTTGATCGTTGTTTGAGGTCTTCGCCCGGCTTGACGATGATAGTCGTGTATCCGTCCTCAACCTTAATGTTGTATATCTTCCCGAGTCCCCGCCAGACGCCCCGATAAATGATCTCTCGTAGTGTCTTTTTCATTGTTTTCTCATACCCGGAGAAGACGTGGCTGTCACTAAAGGCTCGCTCAGGAATAACTTCACATTTTGGTTTGAACGGAAAGCCCTGTGGCGCGGGTCGGGCGGGTCGGATGACCCCTTGCACATGGATTCCGCATGAGCTCAAATGTGAGTTTTATTTTTGCGCGAGCCCTAAGGCCGGCAGACACTCTGCCTCCAACCAAGTCCTGTCGGTTTACTCCCGATCCTCTTATACCCTTGGGGTCCTCGCGTGTCAGTTCAGTTTTGCTCATATGTCTGGTCAATATTGCTCATTTGCTGAATTCCCTGCGGCAGCGCGTAATCGACGGCGAAGGCAGTGGTGGCATTTGTGATAGAACTCCGTTCAGTTGTGAGAGGAGACTCCGGGAAGACTCACTGAAAGAACGGCAGAATAGCTAATTCGATTAAGGTAAACCACCGCCTCTGGCGGTGCGGCTCGAAAGGCCTTTGCCGTTCCGGCGATCCTTGAAAAAGATAAGTTGTGGATATGCCAAGGATCATTTATCACCACCCTCGGGTGATAGCCAATTGGACAGATATTGCGCCGACAGGATGCTATTCGTGCAGTACGACGCTGAGAAGGCCGCTATGAACGGTCAAACCGCCGCTGTCACCGTAATCGATGAAGCCAAGCTTCCTGAACTTATTCATGAAGTGACTGACCCTAGACCGGGTCGTGCCGACCATTTGTGCAAGGTCATCCTGACTGACTCGGGGAAGCACAGGCTCCGCTCTGCTTTCCTTGCCGAAATGGGAGAGGAGTAATAGGATCCGGGCCAGACGCTTTTCGCTTGAGTTGAAAAGCTGGTCCACCAGATCCGCTTCGTAGCGGATGTTACGCAAAAGCAGATGTGCGACGAATAATTCCGAGATCTCATGCCGCTCGTGGAGCAAGCGGGTCATGAGCGACCGCTCGATCCGTAAAAGCGTGCAATCTGTGATGGCGGTCGCCGTTGCCATGCGCAACTGCTGACCTGCCAGGCAGCCTTCGCCGAAGAACTCACCGGTATCCAATATCGCGACGATCGCTTCCTTGCCATCTTCGGATGAAACCGCGAGCTTCACCTTGCCTCGCCGGAGATAGAACAAGGAATCCGCAGGATGCCCTTGACGGAAGACGTTGCGGCTCGCGCCGTACTCAATGACTGTCTTACCGCGTGTGATTCCCGCGAGGAAGGATTCCCAATCTACCGGCCGGCCTTTCTTGTCCGCCATAACAATCCCCGTCCGTCTGCAAAAGCGAACCGCCGGCATCGTTATTTCGTTTCAAGCTCGGCACCGCCTTGCGGCCTGGCGTCGCCGCCATGCCATGTGGCTCGGTTTTTAGGATACATCACACCAACCAAGCCCCATAGATTATAGCCCGATTAGCTACGTGCAGACAGCGAAATGATGGATCAGGGAGCACCAAAGCCGCCCGCCGAGTCAGTGATGGGGCCAGCCGCATCTCACACGCGATCCAAAAGATCACAACCGGACCTAAGTTGGTATGCCGTTCACTCGCATCCCGCACGCCGCGGCAACCCCATGTGCCGCTGACACCGACAATGTCTGAACTGTACTGGTGAGGCCATAAGGTCCTCCGTCAAAGCTTCCGTCAACCACTTCGATTGGCCTCTTGCAGCTCTATCGGGCAGAACCGAGATGAGCAATTTTGACCAGAGGCGTGAGCAGTACGGAACTGACCGGCGAATCGCGTCAAGGTATAAGAGATTAGATTCGGAGTGTCAGTCAAGGGTTTGGTTGGAGGGGTGCAAAACGAACCCGGAACGAGCATGAACAAGACAACCATTAACGAGATTCGACCGTGGACACAGCCCCTCTGGAGGCCTGCCCGCGGTAAGGCAGGGGTACTTGCTTATCTTGTCCTGATCCACATCCTGGCTGTTGTCGGTCTGGTCCTCTTTCCGCTTCCCGGCCTCAGGATTCTGAGCTTTGCCCTCCTCTTCACAATCCTCGGCGGCCTCGGCACGACGATTTGCTACCATCGAATGCTGGCGCACCGCACTCTCAAGGTGAACAAAGTCGTCGAGCACTTCCTTATTCTCTCCGCCATGTTCAACGGCTCAGGTGCACCGGCAAGTTGGGTAGCGTACCACCGGCTGCATCACGCACGGACCGATACGCCCGAGGATATCTCCAGTCCCAAGCAGGGAGGATTCTGGTATGCACATCTCCGTTGGCTTTATCAGTCCGCCCCTGCGGATAAGAAAGAGTGGTGCCCAGAGTTAACCAGAAGGGAGTATCGGATTTGGAGCTTGGTGGAAGTTCCGGTGATCCTGCTTTCCCTGCTCTGTGGTCTCATGCTCGGATGGCAGGGTTTCTTCTGGCTGGGAGCCATTCGCCTGGTCTATTCGCTGCACATGCAGTGTTTTGTGAACAGTGTTACGCACCTGGGTCGCTCCGACGAAGGAGACTCCAGCAAGAACGTCTGGTGGCTGGGACCGCTGCAATTGGCGGCGTGGGGCGAAAACTGGCACAGAAATCACCACACTAACGCCGGCTCGGCACGCTTCGGTTTGCGCTGGTGGCAGACGGACATCGGCTGGTACGTGATCTGCGCCCTTGAGGCGGCCGGCCTTGCCCGCAAGGTGAAGCGGCCAAGGGTACGCTGCTCACGGGGCCAAGCGGGCGTTACCGGGTTGCGTCACGTGACGCCCGGATAGCGCAAAAATCGCGTTTAAATCAGAGAGGCAATATGGAGATTCACACGCGTACGGTCGGGGATGTTCATGGCAGCGGCAGGATCCGTCCGTCTGAATTCCAGTTCGAAAAGAACCGTGTCCGAATAAGGAGAAGAGGATGAGCCCGGTTTCGGATCGTTCACGACCCTGGCAGCCCAATTCCATTGGGGCGTTTCAAATACCCTTCCCTCGATTTGGAACTTCTCCATCAGTGATTGACTCACATAGTCCTCTCGCCAGCCCGGCTCGAGACAGATTTCCCATAGCCGGCGAATCCTGACTCAGGGGGATCCGGGTTTCCTACGACGCCCGCCTTATCCCAAACGAGAACTGTTCAGATTCGCCGTCCGTGACCACGACAGGTATCTGTGAATCGGGATAGTATCCGGAGACCTTCTCAATGATCATGGCTCCATATTCCTTGTCCTTCGGGCCTGAGTGCGTCTGAAGGCGTTTCAGTGTGTCGAGTGTCAAAAAGGAGAGATGCACCATCCCCGATTTCCCTGTTTGGGTGAACTTGACGAGGACCAGGCCCCGTCCCTTGTTCTTGTGTCCCCTTAATGCCGAACGGACTATCGAACGCTTGTGTTCGCGGAGAACCCTTTTCCGCATCAAATCGAACCTTTCGCTTGCCATACATCCTCCTGGGGCCCTGGTGGGACCCTGTTTACTGCGGGTTAGCGGGCAGTCGGACAATGATGGTACTGTCCGCGCGCCTCGACTGGTTGTGTCCTGTTCCGTTTGTTGCCTCATGCGAGGTCAATTTGCCCTGAGTGTCATCGGTGGGACTTGAGAGGTTCTCCACATCTCCAACCCTGCCCTCGATCTCATGCAACCTGTGTTCGACCTCGGTGAGGTTGCTCTGTGCAGTAACGCGCCTCTCGTCCGCAATCTCAGAGCGAGCTTCGAGACGTCTGATGCGCCGCTTCGCAATCTTCATGACCCCACCCAGGCGAGCGGATGCACTCTCATTGGAGGAGTGCTCTCTGCCCCGCCATTAAATACATCCCCTCTTCGTCCACGACTTCGGTGTCCGACCAATTCTCACCGCATAGTTCCATAAGCTTGATGAATCGTTCGGCATCCTCACGGCTCCTAAACGGTCCCACGTATTGACCTCCTCCTTCGCGCAGATAGATCATCTTGAGGCCTCCGTTTTGCCCTCGATGCGCGCGGTGCGAAAGTGCAGCGGGTCCCTGAGATTCTGCAATTCCCTGTAATAATAGAGAGGATTAGGCCGCTTTGCCTTGAATCTCAGTCTCCTAAGAAACTGAATTTGATCCTCACTCGCATCGCCGCTGAGGGAAACATCCTGGAGGAATTCCCTGAATCCCGGTTCTTCGTCAGAATCGTGTACGTCCTCACTTTCAACGAACTCAAATCTCGTGGCGTGTCCAGCCGCCACCCGCCAATTCAAAACTACTTCCATACCGAAGGTCGCAAGGTTGATGTCCCAGAAGTCGATGAGCGGATCTAGAAAGGAAACGCAGTTTTCTATCGAGACGTCCAACACATTCGTATCGAGGAACTCGAGAATCGTGACGCGCATTTCCTCGTAGGTTCGGTTGCTGAGTTCAGCCACAAGGTGCAGCCAACTCTCACTTTCCAGTTCGTCTCTTGCAACCCTCTTGACAACGTCAAGAAGCTTCTGGGTTACGAGGTGTTCGAGTTCGCCGAAGGGCTGTTTCTCGAATATCATCCTTAATTGCTTCTGCTTGTCAGGTTTGCATTTGCGAAGAACCAGATCTCGCACTTCCTTGAACAGGGGTTTAGGCGGATCAATCAGCTTCTTTTTTAATTCCTCCTGTCGTTCCTGGAGAGCCAGCTTCACCAGCTCGCCCTGCGGGAGCTTCAAGAACCTACCCATTTTCTCGTATATATCAGTCCGATTCGGCGCAGGGGGAGCCTTCTTTCGAGTCAACAATTGCGATACATAGGACTCGGTGACTTGGGCGGCGGCCGCAAGGTCACGTTGATCGAGGCCCAGCGCTTCCAAACGGTGCTTGATGACCAGGGAAACATCCATTGGACTCCTCCCCCACTTGACTCTCTACGATTAAGTTATTGTTCCCGGTGTCAATATGTCAGATCTGACTTGACAAGTAAAGTAAATTTATTCACTATGGTTAATATTGTCAGGACTATCAATGAGTCGTCCAGGAATCATTAACCAACTACAGTTATCCTACGTTATATGATCACCGTTCGCTGCCCGAGGAAGGAGACTCCGCTTTCGGCGCCTTTCGGGGTCGGACCGAGGGAAGTTATTTAATTCCATCAGATGCGATTGGTTTGGTAGTTCAAAAGGCGCCCTAAACGCGATTTCCGCCGCTCTAGTGAGCCGAAGATGCCCATCCGTGATCAACGCCCGAGCCTCGTTGCCCGAGACTCCGATCCCTTCGAGCGGAAGACGCGATGATCCGCCGATGGTGAGGTAGCGCTCGGCCTCCGATCCCTGGGCACCCGGCTGCATGCCCTGGGAAACGAAATCATCGAAAGGGAAATGCTGGGACTTCTGGACGACTTCAATCCGCCCGTCGCAACTCGTCCCCGCCTCCGAGGCCCCGATGCTTATTTTTAAAAAAAGCGGGCAAAATCGAGCGTAAGACCTATTCTTGGTGGCTCCCTAAGGGCTATCTCTTGGAAACCGTCGGTTTCCCGAGGTGCGGCCCCTAGTTGCCCCTAGTTGTCTTGTGAGCACCGGCGTCACGTGTTATTCTGCAACTCGGGCCCGGAACGGTGAGTACCCTGCCCATTGTGCGCCCCCCCGCAGTTCTTCTCTTCATCACACCGTAGTTCTATGCGTATCGCGATGTTCTCCTGGGAGTCCCTACACTCGATAGCCATCGGCGGAGTTGCCGCGCACGTCACTGAGCTAGCGGCCGCACTTCAAAGGAAGGGACACGAGGTTCACGTCTTCACACGCCCCGGCTACGGAGGAAGCAGCGTCAACTGCATAGACGGTGTCTGGTATCACTACTGCACTTTCAATCTGAACCGGAACTTCATCGACGAAATCCAGGACATGTGCCGCTCCTTTGTCTGGCACTTTTTTCAAACGGAGGATGCAATAGGGCATTTTGATGTCGTCCATGCTCACGACTGGCTGGCTTCAAATACCGTTGATTGGATCAAGCGGGGTCGCGGTGATCACCGGGCCATATTGACGATGCATTCAACCGAATACGGCCGCTCCGGCAACAACTTCTGGGGCGGAAACTCCGAACGTATCCGCGACCACGAACGCCACGGCACTTATTGCGCGGACCGAGTGATTGCCGTCA
>DASQID010000584.1:0-2984 GCA_035631775.1 Acidobacteriota bacterium | reverse complement strand
GGATGGTGAAAGAACTCACAGTCTACCTTCGGGGATGGCATGGCTATTTTGGCTTTTGTCAAACGCCTACGGTGCTTGAAGACCTTGACAGCTGGATACGCCGGAAGTTGCGGTGTGTTGTGTGGAAGCAGTGGAAACGTGGTCGGACTCGATTTAAGGAACTGCGCAAGCGCGGCGTCAACGAGGCTCTCGCGGCCAAAACCGCCGGGAGTCCACACGGTCCGTGGCGGCTCAGTCAGAGTCCTGCCTTGTGTCTTGCCTTCCCGAATGCGTACTTCGAAAGGATTGGTCTCTTTCGGTTAGCTGTTGGTCATTAGCTTAACCCGCCGAACCGCCGTGTACGCACTCGTACGCACGGTGGTGTGACAGGGACAGCGGGCGACCGCTTACCTATGTCGATTGTGAAGTTATTTTTGCGCGGACCCTGAGGCGCCACGACACCAGGCGTTTGGTACATCAAGAGCATCTCTGACATACTTTCGAACTATATGATCAGGTATGTAAAGCCGGTCCGCTCATCGGCAGCGCGCGGCATCGTTGCGCAAGTCTATCGGGAAATAAAGCATGAGTTCGGTACTCTAGGTGAGCCCCTCACGCTCCATTCCCCGATACCGGACCTGCTTGTCGGGGTGTGGTCCGCCTTCCGCGAGTGCCTCCTGTCCGGTCAGGCCCCGCGAGAACTGAAAGAAGCTGTTGCGGTCACCGTATCGAGATTGAACCGATGTCCCTATTGCATCGATGCCCATTCTATAATGCTACATGCAGCGGCCGCGCACTCGACTGCCGGGGCCATTCAGTCCAACCGTGACAATGAGATTGAAGACGAGCGAATGCGGAGCATTGTGGCGTGGGCCGCTGCAACGCGCACGCCCGGCCACCCGATACTCCTCTCACATCCGTTCGACTCCCAGGATGCCCCAGAGCTCATCGGCACGGCCGTGTGGGTGCACTACATTAACAGAATGGTCCATGTATTCCTGAACAAGAAGCTGGTGCCGATTTCCTCGAACCTGTTTGGAATTCGAGAAGCGGCGGAGCGGGCCGGAGGATGGTACTTCGCCCGGTTTGTTCGGCGTGCCCGGCAGAGAGCCGGGCCCGGGATCGAAATTCCAGGGCGGGGCTTGCCCGAAGACCTGAAGTGGTCGGCGGCTGCGCATCCGATAGCCAGGGCCTTCGGGATTTTCGCTGCGGCCACTGACGCCGCCGGCGCGGCAACCTTGCCGGCGGAGGTTCGCGCGTGCGTCCTGGAACGTCTGGCCAAGTGGGACGGTGCTGATCCAGGATTAGACCGGTCGTGGCTGGAGTTGCCGGTCAGGACGCTGAGCTCGGAGCATAAGCCTCGCGCGCGCCTTGCTTTGCTGGGAGCGTTTGCTCCATACCAGATTGACGGCGATGTAATCCGCGAATTTCGCTCGCGACAAGCTTTCGACCAGGAACTTCTCGGATGCCTTGCCTGGGCCAGCTTTGCCGCCGCCCGCACCATTGGAACATGGCTCTGGAAAGACACTGCCGGGAATCCTGCCAAATAAAACATGCAGATTTTTCGTGTAATTCGGAAAATTCATGGCAGATTATTATCCTTAAATGCGCAAGATTGCAGTGGTGAACATGAAGGGCGGGGTTGGAAAAACTACCACCGCAATTCATCTTGCGGCAGGCTTTGCCGCTCGCGGTCTCCGAGTTCTGCTGATCGATGCCGACCCTCAGGGAAACATAGGCCACACGCTGCGCCTGCGTCCTGCCCACACCATTCAGGAAATGATGCTCGGGGAGCAAACGGCCGAAAGTGTCATTCACAAAGGAGCGCGCGATGGGCTCGACATCATCGCCTCCACCACGGCAGCCTTTGCCCTGGAACGGAGGCTGTCGGCGGAGACACAGCGCGAGACAATCCTGGCGCGGAGGCTGCGCGGCATCACCCAGTACGACATTGTTGTGGTCGACAGCTCGCCGGCGATGAGCCTCTTGACTTACAACGCGTTGTTGTACATCCACGAGGTCATAATCCCGGTTGCCATGGATCTCATGGCGATCATCGGGGCACGGCAGACCCTGAACGGGATCAATGAAGTAAAGGAACTCTGGCCGGAACGTCAGCTCGATCTCCTGGCAGTGCTGCCCACCTTTGCGAACAGCGCCACCATAGCGACGCGGGCGGCGTTCGAGGCGCTAGACAGCGACCCGCGGATGGGAACGGTGGTATTTCATCCGGGAATCAGGCAATGCATCGACCTCAATTACGCAACCTCCCAGAATCAGACTATCTGGGAGTACGCTCCGCGCAGCCGTGCGGCGGAGGACTACACCCGATTCGTCGATTTTGTCGGTAGCCGGCAGTCAGGAGCAAAACATGCCAGCCAAGAAAAAGTCCAAACCGTCGTTTAAAGTTCCTGAGGACCTTGAATCGGCCCCGCAAGCCGGATGGGTTTATCGTTCCGAATCCACTCAAAAGGTGGACAAAGGATCCGCTTCCAGGGGTGGGGATTCCGAAGCTGAACCGGAGTCACATCCATCCGTGCCGGTTCCACCCGCAATTCATCCCCGAGAAACACGAAGCGGCTCCAACCACCACTCCTCAGGGACGCCAGCGTCATCGAAGGAGGAGTCCTCGCACTCTTCTTCCACCGGCATTTTTGATCTGACTGCCCGGACTTTCAGTTCGGGCGTGGCCACTATCGGGAATGCACTCATGTTGGGCGCCGCGATTCTCACGGCACCATTGCGCATTGGGCTCTGGATGGTCGGCTTTCGTGGCCGCGACTAAAAAAACTGCCCTGAATTACCCGAATTTCACTTAGGGCTGGCGCAAGAATAACTTCACATTTTGCTGCTGGCCCCCAGTCCCGCTGGCGAGGCGCGAGCGACGAGCTATACCCGGGGTGGTATGTGAGGAGTGAGCAACAACGCCAGCGGGCCTGCGGGCCGCAGCCTGAAAGGGCGCGGCGGCGGGCGGGCATCTGCTTCGTTGCCGCTCCTCGACGATA
>DASQID010000583.1:0-8484 GCA_035631775.1 Acidobacteriota bacterium | reverse complement strand
CACAGCTGGGATTCGCCACTGTCAAGGCTGCAATCATGTAGCACACCGGCCAGCCAAGGAGAATGTCGGTATGATAAAGACATACTTTGATTTCAATACTTCCGCGCCAATGCGCATAATCCTATCCGTTTCGCTGCTGTTTTGCATGTTGAACGTCCCGCCGAGCGATGCCACGACATATATCGCCGGTCGTACGGCCTCGATGCCTGCGCAGTTTCAGGATCAGTCCTACGTTTCGTACAGCCCGCAGCAGTTGGATAATCTGGTGGCCCCCATCGCGCTCTATCCGGACCCACTGCTGGCCCAGGTTCTCCCCGCGTCGACTTTTCCGGATCAGATCGACGAAGCCGCGCGGTACGCGCGGGCAAACGGCAGCTATGGAGTTGACGACCAATATTGGGATGTCAGTGTCAAAGCAGTCGCGCATTATCCCTCTGTTCTGTTCATGATGTCCGACAAACTGGACTGGACGACTGCCCTGGGACAGGCATATGTCTATCAATCCACCGACGTCATGATGGCTGTGCAACGATTGCGCGGAATGGCGCACTCGCAGGGGAATCTGATCTCAACGCCGCAGCAGGAGGTAATAGTCCAAGGTGGATACATCACCATTGTCCCGGCGCAGCCACGATATGTTTTTGTACCCGTCTACGATCCCGCTGTCGTCTATGTCAGGCGCGCCTCTTTTGGAGGCGTCTTCGGCGGCGTGATTTCCTTTGGGGCAGGCTTCGTCATCGGCGCCTGGCTGAATCGCGACTGCGATTGGCGAGACCATCGCGTCTTCTACCACGGCTGGCACGGCGCAGGCTGGATCGGGCGGAGCCGCCCGGTTGTCCAGATCACCAACGTGTACGTCAACAACCGCTACACAAACATAAATATCAACCGGACTGTGATCAATCGGAACGTGAACTATGTCGGAATCAATCGCTACAACACCGTGCACCGAGATGTCACCTTTGACAACCACGGCAACGGCAAGGCTCACGGCAACCAGGGATACAAGGTGAACAACAAGATCATAAATCGCAACATAAACACGAGCGATCCCGTGCTGGAGCGCCATCGTGGACATGAGAGTCCGGGAAGGAACGTGGCTCCACCCGTCACGCCGGCGCCTCAGGCACCAAGACCCAATCCGCAGTTCTCCAACCGTCCGGCACAGCCTTCCCCGGCCTCGCATGGTCTTGGCCGTGGCAGCGGCGGTTTTGATCCCCGTGCGTCGAGCCAGCGCGGGCAGGCAAGCCGTGCAGAGTCAAGCCGTTCCCACGAAGCGCCAGGCCAGTCGAAGGGTAACAAGTCCGAATCCAAACAGCAGGAAAAGGGCAGGAAGCGGCAGTAAGATTTGAGGTCGGCGGCCTGGAACCGCGAGCCGCAAACCTGACAGTTGCCACAACGACAGGAATTCGCCTGTCGGTAGTTCCGGGACGAGTTAAAAGAGCAAAGGGAGCTGATTCCAATGTTCAGGAAACGAGTGGTTTCACAGTGTTTCAGACGCGGCCGGCTTATCCTGCCGGTGCTTGCATTGATGCTGCCTGCAGGTGCCTTCAGTGCCTCTCCGGTTGCGCGTGCGCGGATGCAAGCGCCGGCAACCGCGCAGGTCCATTCGGAGAAGCAGGCGACTTTCGCGACTCCGGAGGAAGCTATGCAGGCCATTGTCGAGGCCGGGAAGGCAAAGGACCGTACCGCTCTCGGGAAAGTCTTGGGACCTGATGTCGAAAAGCTGCTCTCGGGCGACGAAGTCGCGGACAGAAAAGACCTGGAGGACTTCGCGGCGGCTGTTCAGGAGTCAGCCCAGGTGCGTAAGGTCGACGACAGCAGATACACGCTCCTGATCGGCAAAGACAACTGGCCCTATCCCATCCCCATCTCGAGAGCAGGAGACGGTTGGTACTTCGATATGAAGGCAGGCATCGAGGAAATTCTGAATCGCCGGATTGGAGAAAACGAATTATCCGCGATAGCCACCTGCCGCGCCTATGCAGTTGCGCAGTGGGAATACTTCACCGAAGGGGACTGGGATAATGACGGAGTTGCAGAGTACGCGCAAAGATTCCTGAGTTCGCCCGGCAAGCATGATGGACTCTTCTGGGAAACTACTGAAGATGCCAAGGCGAGCCCTCTGGGTAAACTGGTAGCCGCAGCTCGCGCACAAGGGTACGGACCGGGAAATACGGCCGGGGGCGGGGCCGCAACGGGAGAGCGGCACCCGTATCACGGGTACTACTTCAAGATCCTCACCCGGCAGGGTTCTCACGCCCCGGGCGGCAAGTACAGCTACATTATTAATGGCAACATGATCGCCGGCTACGCACTGATCGCCTATCCGGACAAGTGGGGGAACTCGGGCATAATGACATTCATCGTCAACCAGCAGGGCCGCGTCTACCAGAAGGACCTCGGTCCCGAGACAGTCAAAGTCGCCGGTGCCATGGTCGATTACGATCCGGATCCGAGCTGGAAGCTCGTCGAACCGTAGGCTAGTTTCCGCCCGGAAATATGGCCGATGGCTCTAGAATGCGGCGGCACGACGCCGCTTTGCTGCGCTTCAAAGCGGTGACATGTCACCCCACCTTGCCTGAGCCTCCAGCCCAACTCTTGCCTTCGCGAATCGACCGAGTCGCGAAGGATGACTCCTATTTTCATAATCACTTACCCGCCCGACCTTCAAACAGATGCACTCTGTGACGAAGATCACATTTTTTTGCTATCGTCCATGTTACAAGATGCCGATGAGAATTACGTAACGACAATCTCTGTGTCCGTAGTCTACAAAATCGCAGACCCCTATAGGGCATGTCTGCACGTGGATACCATGACTGAAGTTGAATCAGTAGAAAAAGATAGAGGCTTTTCCCTGGCCGAACTCTGCATCATGGTGTCGATGATGGCGATCCTGGTGAGTCTGTCAGTCCCTGTCGCCTCCAACATGCTGCGGGACTTTCAGTTGCTTGCTGACGTCAGGAATATCGCCACATCAGTCACCTATGCCAAGCTCCGAGCCACATCGGGGATGACTCATTATCAGCTCACATTCAACATCTCCGAGAACACTTGGAGCGTTAATAAATTGAATAAGAGCACAAACGCCTACGAGGTTGAAGGAGATACAAAACAACTCTCAATGGGAGCGGCGCACAGCGGGATCACCTTCAAGAGTTCGTCCAGTTACGCGCCGACCGGCTTCCCAACCTCGTCGTCCACCTCTATTACCTTTAACTCGAGGGGCATTCCGATCGATGGAGGGAGCACTCCACCAAACGCCCTGTATATCTCCAATGCCGGAGCCGACTACGCCGTGACAGTTTCACTTTCGGGCAAGGTTCAGCTCTGGCGATACCGGAACAGCCAATGGACTCCTCAATAGATCTGAAGAAGCGTCCGATGCACCGAGAATTGCCGGACGAGCGCGGGATGACGCTGGTCGAGACAATGATAGCGGTCCTCATCCTCCTCGCCGGGCTTCTCGCAATGGCCCAGGTTCTGGCATTCAGTGTAGTGGCCAGCAAGACCTTCGGCCGAGATGCCACAAAGGCAACTGCTCTTGCCCACGACAAGATGGAGGAACTGACCGGCCTCCAATTCTCAGACACGACGACGAATGTCACTGTAGCTGCTCCGTTTCCCTCCAATGGCGTGGGCTTGACGGCCGGGGGGGCCGTTCCCCCGGCCGCCGCAATCACCGGTTATGCGGACTACATTGCTGCAAACGGTACTCGAACCACAGCGACTGCCGCCCTCTACACCAGGCAGTGGCAGATAATCAACGATTCCGCGAACCTAAAGAGAATCATCGTCTCGGTAACCAGCAACAGGAGTTTTCGTCTGGGCAGGGCGCCATCCACAACCGCTGTAACCTTAAAGACGCCATAGCCTCGGAGCGGGATAGATATGAACGGCCACATTAAGAAGGAAGACGGCTTCTCGCTGGCGGAGATGCTGGTCTCGATGCTGATCCTGATACCGATTGTGGGAGCCGCCGTCAGCCTCTTCTCCGTCGCGGTCAATCAAAATGCCTCTGAGCAGAGCAGCATCGAGGCAAATCAGGACGCACGTTCGGGCTTGGACCTGATGACCACAGAAATCGCCCAGGCGGGTTCCCACAAGGATTGGAACACAACTACAAACTCCGGCATTACTGCCTCGGTGGGCGCCCAGACGGTCGCGGTTGCTTCCAACACCGGCTTTACCGTCGGGGACTATGTCGATGTGGACAACGGGGCCACGTGGGAACAAGTTCAGATCACCGCTGTGGGATCAAACACACTCACCGGTATCTTTCGGGTAAACCACGCGAGCGGAGTCTCAGTCCGATTGTTCGCGCTCCCGTACATTACCGGAGTGATACCACCCGCAGGCCTGGGTGCCAACTCGTCAACCACAGTCACACAGTTGAAGTTTTATGGCGATATGAGCGGCAACGGCGACCTGAATTACGTCGAGTACAACTACGATGCCACAAATGCTCAGATCACGCGCTCGATGACTCCGATCACTGACGGAGCCAAGAGTGCGGCCCTGCCGTTTGTCCGCGGCATCAAAGCTGGATCTGTTCAGTTTACCTTGTACACGGACTCACTGGGCACTGTGACGTCGGTCAGCCTTGCCCTGACTGTAGACAACACGTGGAGGATCGCCTCGAGATATCAGGAAACTGCGCTATCTTCGAGGGTAGTGATTCCAAGTGCCATCGCTGCCTCCACTCTCCTGGCTGAAATCCAGCAGTATGGCGGCCCCAACCATCTTCCGGCGACTCCGGCACATGTCGCCACCTGGTCAACCCAATGAGACGAACCGACAGCTATATCGATCGCAAATACGAACAGGGCACGGCCCTTGTCGTGACATTGCTGTTTCTTATGGCTTTGGGCGTGCTTTCGACGGCGCTTGTCTTCTCGGTTCACAACGAGATGAAGTCGAGCACCGCCTATAAGTACACACAGCAGGCCTTTTATGTATCGAACGGCGCAGTGCAGAAGGCAGTTCAATGGTTCGCGAACAGCTACAATCCTCACCTGCCGGCTTCCGATTACGACGCCACGTACTGCCCCGTCCGATACACAGGGAGCAATGTGATGATGGCGGGGCAGACGGGAAGTTCCTCGCACTATCCTGAATCGGCTGTGACCACTGCGTTCACCGGCCAGTTCAACAACCAGTCGTTGCAGGCCGACGCCAACAACTCGGGCGTGTATGCATTGAACGCCACACTCCAAAGGTACATCCCGGTCACTTTCATCAATCCCGCTACTTTTATTCCGTATCCCTCCGCCATAGAGCGATGGAAGCTCGAAAGCATGGGGTATTGGGGGACCGTCGCCCGACCTCTGGGCACAGCCCAGATCACCGCCACCATTGAAAACAGCGGGAATGCACTGTTCGATCGGGCACTGTGGGGCATCGATTCGGTCGGCCTGGGCGGCACCGTTGTTATCGATAGCTACGACCCTAACCTCGGACCCTATGGCGGGACAAACGTTGGTGACCTGGGAGCGATCGGCTCCAATGGCACCGTGTCCCTGAACGGCAATGTCACCGTAAACGGCGACGCTGCTTACGGGCCCTCAGGCTCGTTTAGCCACATCGGGGGCGCCACGGTTACTGGTGATGTCATTCACTTGTCCGCACCGCATTATTTCCCGCCGATCCCCGCCTTTACAGTGGGAATACAGAACGTAACTCTGGGCGGGCATAGTGTCCAGACTATCGGACCAAACACCTACGGGACCAACGGCAAGTACGGAACTATTTCGGTAGATTCACATGCGGTACTGACCATGAACCCAGGTACCTACTATATTGACCAGCTGACGCTAGGCTCGCAGTCTCAGCTGATCATCACCGGTACCACCACGCTTTTCGTTAAAACGACTCTAACGCTTGGTGGCCAGGGAGTAGCGAATTCCACGGGGGATCCCACCAAGCTGACGGTCTTCTTCTCAGGCACCAATGCGGTGTCGATGACCGGTGGCACGGGATTCTATGGCGATGTGTACGCTCCCAATGCCACGGTTACGCTTGTCGGAAACAGCAACTTCTACGGTTCCTTTATCGGCAAGGTCGTGAACGACAACGGCACGCCGGATATTCATTTCGATGAAGGCAACCTGAGACAGAATCTTATTCAGCGGCCCTTCAGGCTGATCACTTGGGCCCAGAACACCTACTAAAAACTGCGACGCTCCTCAATAAAACGGGGACGCCCCCCAGATTTCCGGTCGAGCCGAGAGAACGGCGAGAGATCGACTGGAAATCTGGGGAGCGTCCCTTTTTTTAGCTGACGGCGAGGACTTCATTGATTGTCGTCAGCAGCTCTCTGTTCGTAAACGGTTTGGTCAGAGTGCATGCAGCTCCCAGGTACTTCGCCAGCACCAGGCAGTCCTCCGCATGCATGCGGCCGCCGCCGGACATGGCAATGATGGGCACGGACTCGTTCATCCGACGAAGACACTGGATGGTGGCGATGCCCTCCTTGCCGGGCATGATAATGTCGGTGAGGACAAGATCAGGCCAGTTCTGGGCAAACAGGCGTTCCGCTTCATCGCCGTCCCGCGCGTCGATCACCTCAAAGCCCGCGCGGGTCAAGGACAGATGCTGCGCCTTGCGGAATGCCTCGTCATCATCAACAAGCAGGATTAGTGCCATCAAAGAGCTCCACATGCTATTGAACGCCTCATCGGCAAACCCCGGACGCTCTCCAAGTTTCCTGTCAATCTTTTGCCGTTTTCCACGCTCTTGCCGGAAATTCGGGGAGCGTCCCCGGTTTATCGAGAGCCGCAAGTCGCTTGACTTGTTCCTTCGCCCGGTCTACCGCCTTGAGGATTTCGGCCATGCTCTCGTTCACGAAGGGATTATCCCCGGCTTCGCATTGGGCCAGATCGGCATGGGAAACGATGACTCCCAGTATGTTGTTAAGGTTGTGAGCAACGCCCCCGGCAAGGGCGCGCCAGCTATCCGGGACCTGATCTTCGCAATCACCTGACATAATCCGCATACCACCGTCTGGGCCTTCAACCAAACCACTATCCAGAAAAGGGTGTTCCGAACATCATTTCGGCCAATACGGTACAGAGCCTTAGCCTGAACAATTCATGAAGAAGGTGAGTCTCCACCTGCACAGCCGCTGGCTGGAGTACGGTTTTTGCGTCCCGTGGGACGACGTAAAGGCAGCCCGGCACTTCAGTGCCGGGACACGAGCCGGATCCCCTCGCCGAGTCCCGCAGCGACGGCTGAGTCAGCGTCGAGCATGAACGCTTCAGTCGTCCCTACGGGATGCGCATGCTCATCGCCACTTCGCTTGGGCTCGCAATGGTGACTCAAGTGGCAATGGGTCCTCGAAGTTCAGTCGAGCCATAGCTGTGTCAGTTTCACGACCAGGCCAGAAACGGCCAATCTCCAGGCACCTCCATAGGCGGTGGTTTATCCATTGGGATCAGATCGGTCGGCAAGCGTCCGGATAAAGCCATATCTGCAGGACACCGAGAACGCTAGGAAACGCAAGAGATAGCCGGCTAAACGTGCGGAATTGTGCGCCAGGTCACTTCGCCGGCAGAGGCATTGGACGATAAATGACGTGGAGTTCAGCGTTTTTCTAACCGATCAGTTATTAGAGATGACAGCGCCATGAAACCAAAGAGTGGAATGGGATTCGCTTATGTGCTTTTGCCGGCTCTGCTGCTTCTTGTCCTGATCCCGGGTCGGGTCGTCTTCGCCGCTGACGTCACGTTGGCGTGGGACGCAAACAGCGAGACCGATCTCGCCGGTTATAAGGTCTATTACGGCGCATCCTCACGGAACTACTCGACTGTCATTAACGTCGGCAAAGTTACGACCTACACCCTCACCGGGCTTGCTCCCGGCACATATTATTTCGCGGTGACAGCGTTCAACACTGCGCAGGCCGAGAGTGCGTTCTCGAATGAGGTCAGCAAAGCCATCGGCGACACGACCCCACCGGTAATCTCCTCGGTGACCGCCACGGGCATCACGGCCAGCACTGCCGTCGTCGGCTGGACAACCAATGAAGCCAGCGATTCACAGGTCGAATACGGGCCGACGACTTCCTACGGCACACTCACCACGCTCAACTCCACACTGGTTACGTCGCACAGTCAGAGCCTGTCAGGGCTGCTGCCCGGAGCCCTCTACAACTTCAGGGTCCGGTCGCGCGACAGTGCGGGAAACCTCGCTCTCTCCGGCAACTATACGTTCACGACAGCAGTGCCCTGCACTTATTCACTGTCGTCGAACGGTCAGTCGGTGGGCGCCGGGAGTTCGACAGGAAGCGTCGGGGTGAGCACGAACGCGGGCTGCGGCTGGTCCGCGTCGAGTAATGCACCATGGATCGCAATTACTTCAGGCGGCACCGGCAGCGGGAGCGGCACCGTGAATTTCGCGGTCGCCGTCAACACGACGTCCGGCCCCAGAACCGGCACGATGACCATCGCCGGACAGACATTCACAATCTCACAGGCCAAGACC
>DASQID010000582.1:0-8305 GCA_035631775.1 Acidobacteriota bacterium | reverse complement strand
TCTTGAAGGATGTTGGATTCCGATACTCGTCAGTTTGAACCGACCAGATTCCGGTCACCTCGAGCTGAGATCCAATCGCGATGGAGCGTGCTTTCTGGTCGGCGGAGCTATTGTCCAGGTTCACCCGGATGGTGTATCTACCTGCCTGCAGCGTCGAGACCAGCTCCTCACCAACCACGCTCTTATCGATTACGCGTCCGCGAACCTTGACCAGCTCGGCATCATGGCCGGAATTCAGACTTGTCGCGCCGGTCAGATCAGCAGGTTGAGGTGCAGCGCCAGGACCGATCCTGCGATATTCTGCGTCCTCCAGGATAGGGGCGTATTGCCCGCTGGCGGGAAATCCGACGGCATCAATTCGATCACCCAGCCGGACTGCAGTATCCTGGTCGCTCATCACGACCACGCCGCCGGATGAGTCCTGCATGACGAGAAAGTGCCGCGGCCTGCTGAATGTCAC
This sequence comes from Acidobacteriota bacterium, assembly GCA_035631775.1. Taxonomy (GTDB): domain Bacteria; phylum Acidobacteriota; class UBA6911; order UBA6911; family UBA6911; genus DASQID01. Next base: position 7,845 of record DASQID010000582.1, on the reverse strand, counting down.
TACACCCTGAACCCGGAGCCTGTGGCCGGATGCCCTTTCCTGCGTGAACTGCATCAAGCTGTTAGCGGGCATGATCGGGAGGGCATAGGCATCGGCACGCGCCGCTTCCTCGATGCGAACCTGCTCGAGGCCGGGGACATAAAGCTGTATGCCTACCAGCTGCCGCCTCTCGTTGAAAAGCGTGGCGCAGGCACCGCGCACCGCTACGGCCGCATCGATCAGGCTGGAGTAACTTGTGTCGTGCTGAAACTCCCTGATCCTAGCCTTGAACTTGTTGTTGCCCGCGGCGATTCCGAGCACGAGGGAAGGTGGGCCTTTCTCCATCGACGGCGGATCCATATCCTCGATATCGACTGACCGAACTACCCCTCGTATCTCGACCCACTGGCTGTCCTGCCGCCCGGTCAGCAATTCTTCCAGGGGAAAAAGTTGGGCGTGGGGAAGGGGCGCCTTTCCCACCACCGTGATCCTGGGTTTCTCAACCTCGGGCGCAAAGTCACCAGGACCGGTTACACCATCGACTTCGACAAGATCGCCGGCGGATGCCTGAGGAGCAACACCCTCCACTTTGATGTAGATTCCAGCCGTGGAGTCCTGGAAAAATGTCACGCCCAGCTCCGGCATGTAATAGGTCAGGACCCCTCGGAGATGGACCGGATACTTCTGTCGAGCTTCTTCCGCTGTGAGCCTGCGCACCTGGGCGACTTCAGAAAGAAGTGGAAGCCTCTCCTGCGTCCAGGCATAGGAAGGGTCACTAAAACAGCTCGCAGCCAGCATCCACGCGGCAGCCCGAACAAATTGCCTTGTGCTCAACGGGAGCATCTCCCTTCTTCCAGGCGGAAAGTAATTCCTCTACGCGGCACACGGATAACCGCCGAATGGCTTATCGGCGCTTTCAGCGCCGATGATAAGCAGGCAAATGGCGGTAGGCTGATGTCGGAACAAACCTCGTCTTGATGGCGATTTACCTTCAGGTGCGGCGGCGGGCGTGGGGGTTCACCGTAAAGCGTTCGGGATCAAATGCAGAGGCGGGGCGCTCGTCAAGCAGACGCTCCAGGATCGATCGGTCCTGTTCTGCCACACAGGCAATCAGCCGCGTTTCACCCCCTTCGACTGCAGCAACAGGAACACCATCGCGAAAAACAATCCGGTTTCCAGGAATCGCAGCCACGCGAGCGCCGGGGGTAAGAATGCCGACAAGATTCAAGGGGTCGCAGGCGGAAATTCGCAGGAAGCTCCCCTGCGGCTCTTTCCTGCGCAAACCCCGGAGGTTTTCAACGGCATCCGGCAATGCGAACTGTTCACCGTTGAGTCCGTCGATGAACCTCCCACCCCGAATTTCGCCGCGGGCCTCGAGCCTGCGAAGCACCGAGAGGAGTTCTCGCCAAGGTGGAGCGGAGGGTTCACGAGCCGCAAGCTCGCGGAAGAACACCCCATACCGGCGCAGGTACTGTCGCGCCCTTAGTTCAGTCAGATTTTGAGGAACAGTTCCCAGCGGCTCGAGCAGCGACCAGCGCCCTTCACGCGTGCGTCTGGGTTGCCTCCTGTGGCGTGGAGAACTCTCCTGTCTCCTGGCTTCGCCGCTGACCATGGAGCGCAGCGCGGCAAACGAATCGGCGGTGACCAGGCCTGCGGCGACCAATTGCCAGAGCGCGTCTTCCACTTCCGACGACAGGCGATGCGTCCCTGCCGATATCTCGGGGAAAAAGGACGCTCCGCGCTTTCGCAGGAAATCAAGCACCGTGCGTGCGGAGATGGAAAGAGACTGCTCGTCCGGCGGAGCGGCATCCAACAGCCAATGCATGTCTTCACGCATTCCCAGGCCGAGGACTGCATTCCGGGTGAGGCCTGGACGCCGGGAGGGCACTTCGGCCTGGGTCGCGCGGCGCATCCAGCGTCCCCATACCACATCGCCCGCGAGGCAGAGGCTGTCGAGCAGACCCGGTTCGTAATCCTTCACCCTGCAACGCAGGATTTCACCTTCCCAAGCCACCGCCGCCGTTTCGTATCCCTGAAGCTGCTCGACGACCTCCAGAACGCCATGATCGCCGGCGAGCTGGGAATTGGCGGCAACGTGCTGCCACTCGGACAAAAATCTGAGGAACACGGAGGCGGATACGGGCTCGATCTCGCGCCTCAAATGCGCGATGGTTGCCCGGTGTATGCGTGCCAGGATGCGCCGGTCGCAGAATTCCTCTTCGCCCCGGGCATCAGTAAAATGTCCTCTCAGCACCTGACCCTGGCCCTCGAGATAAACCAACGCGGCGCGAATATCGGTCTCGCCCATTCCCAAGACGGAAGTCAGCGAACCGGCCGTAAAGGGTCCGCTCACGTCTGCCCAGCCCCGGACAAGAACCTGAAGCGGAGTTTCGCCCGGCGTGTCAGCAGCCTGGACGTCCTCACGACCAAAAAGACGTTCGATCAATTCACGCCGCTCTGTCGCGGCCCAGTATCTGCGCGTGCCCGATTGGACTCGGAAAGCCATTCCGCTCTTTTCGAGGCTCTCGAACCACGACGGGGCGTCGGCTGGAAGGTGGCCTGCTGCGGCAGCGGGGGCTCGCGGCACGGGACTATCCTTAGTAAAGAGCGGAGCCTCTCCCCGGCCACCGTCGTCCGTCCCTACCAGGTCTTCCGGGAAGAGCACCAATCCAAGCAGCATGTCATGCAGTTCATTCGGATCGCGGACTACAGGCCAGGCGTCTTCGGCGGCGCTTCGAATCGCATCGGGACTGAGGCGACCCAGATCGGAAGCGCTCTCGGGCAGTGCCCGGCGCAGAATTACAGCGCGAGCCCGCCGCTCTTCCAGGGGCGCATCGTCGAGGAACGCATAAGGCATGGCATTAAGAATTTGGTGTGAAAAAGCTGACGGCATCGGCGTGTCTTTTGCGAGGAACTGAATCTCGCCCCGCTCGAGAGCCTCGAGTACGCCACGCAGACCTTCCAGATCGAGCGCTTCATTCAAACAGTCGCGCAGAGTTTCAAATACAAGAGGATGATCAGGGATGGAGACATCAAGAGTGGTCTTATTGTCCTGGCACTGCACCTGGGCAGGAAATACCGCGGCCAGCATGTCGTCCGAACGGATGCGCTGGATGGGAGCGGGGACACGTTTTCCTCCCCTGAAGCGGAGAAGCGCCAGGGAGCGGGTAATCGTCCAGCGCCAGCGCGTGGTGAATATCGGCGATGCCAGCACTGCTTGCGTGAGTGCGTCCTCGACCTTGTGGGAGCGCAGGAACTGGAAGATGTCCTCCAACGGGAACGAGTGCTGGGGGCCGAGTGAGAGGTTGATGCCGTCCTCTGTTCCCGATGCCTGCAGCTCAAAATCGAAGCTCCGGCAGAAGCGCTTGCGCAGCGCCAACCCCCAGGCCCGATTGATGCGACCACCCAGAGGCGCATGGATAATCAGCTGCATGCCGCCGCTCTCGTCGAAAAACCGTTCGGCAACGATTCGTTTCGCTGTGGGTACGCTGCCGAGAACGCGCTTGCCCTCGGAAATGTACTCGAAAGCCTGCTCCGCAGCGGCAGGGGAGAGGCCGATATCTCCGGCGAGCCAGCGCAGGCATTCTCCTCGATCGCCCAGCCGCTCATCGATCCCGGAGCGCACTTCCGAAACCAGCTCGGAGAGTTCGCGAGTACGCGATGGCGCCTCGCCCAGCCAGAACGGAATATTAGGAGCTTGGTCGCGGGCGTCCTCCACGCGCACCGTCCCCTTCTCAATCCGGCGTATGCGCCAGGACGTGTTGCCCAGCAGGAACACATCACCTGCCAGGCTCTCCACCGCAAAATCCTCATTCACACTCCCGACGTAGGTTCCGTCAGGCTCGGCTACGACTTGATAATCGGCGTTGTCGGGAATTGCTCCGCCGCCGGTAATGGCCGCAAGCCTGGCTCCGCGCCTGCCCCGCAGAACCCCGTGAACACGATCGTAATGAAGAAACCCGGACCGGTATCCCAGCCTGGGGGATACCCCTTCTGACAGCACGCGAATGACGGAGTCGAAGAACTCGCGGGGCAGCTCGCGGTAGGGATGGGCCTTGCGCACTACTTGGAAAAGCTCATCCACACTCCATTCCTGCGCGCTGCACATCGCAACGACCTGCTGCGACAAAATGTCAAGCGGCCAGCCGGGAATGCTGAGGCGATCCAAGTCTCCACGCCGAACGCCGTAGAGCAGCGCCGCACACTCGATCAGTTCATCGCGCGTCAGGGGGAAAAGCCGTCCCTTGGGCGTGCCGCCCAGCCAATGGCCGGAGCGACCGACCCGCTGGAGCAGGACACCGATCGAACGCGGCGACCCGATCTGACACACGAGCTCCACTGCGCCGATATCGATGCCCAGTTCGAGCGAGGCCGTGGCCACGCACACTTTGACTTCGGCCCTCTTGAGGCGCTCTTCGGCCTTGAGCCGGGTCTTGCGTGACAGACTGCCGTGGTGCGCGACAACATTCTCTTCCCCGATCTTTTGAGAGAGGATGTGGGCGACGCGTTCCACGAGACGGCGCGTGTTGACGAAGACCAGCGTCGTCCGATGTTCCTGTGCAAGAGTCGCCACTCTTGCGATTGTCTCGTCCCATAGTTCGTGGCTGGCGATGGGACCGAGCTCATCCCCGGGCATCTCGATCTGAAGATCCACCTTGCGTTGCCCCGTGTCTATGATCGTACAGTGGGGCTTGCCCGCACCATCAACGTGGGCAGCACCGACAAGAAACCGTGCCATCTCTTCGATGGGACGCTGCGTTGCACTCAGACCGATGCGCGTGACGGGGCGCGCGACAAGTGCGCAAAGGCGTTCCACCGAGAGGGCCAGGTGCGAGCCGCGTTTGTCGTCCGCAACGGCGTGAATCTCGTCGAGGATCAGAGTTTCGGCGCCGGAGAGGCCGCGCCGGCCGCTTTGCGACGTCAGCAGGATATACAGGGATTCCGGCGTTGTTATCCAGATGTGTGGCGGCCTGCGGGCGGTGGCCTGGCGCTCGTTTGCCGGCGTGTCGCCCGTTCGAACGGCAACCCGGATCTCCGGCACCATGATTCCCTTCGACCATGCGAGGTCCGTGATTTCTCGCAGTGGCACCGAGAGATTCCTGTGCACATCATTGGAGAGGGCCTTCAACGGAGAGACATACACGACCCTCGAAACGTCCGGAAGGTCGCCACGAATTGCGGCTTGCAGGAGCCGGTCAATGCATATCAGAAACGCAGCCAGCGTTTTCCCCGAGCCGGTCGGGGCCGAGATCAGCGTGTGGCTTCCGCCGGCAATCGCCGGCCAGCCTTGCACCTGCGCCTCCGTAGGCGCACGGAATGTGCGCTCGAACCATTCCCGCACGATCGGATGGAAGACGGAAAGTGGGTCCATATCAGGGAAATCTACCACACAGGGTCCGGTAAAAATAACTTCGCTTCTTGGCTCGGAGTGTATCGTGTGCGGGCGGTCATCAGACCCCTCGGCCGCTGCCCACGGCCGCGGCGCGCGCCGGTCTGATGACCGGCGCCACAGGACATATCTTTCAGCCTAATTGTGAAGTTATTTTTGCACGAGCCATAGATGGATCTTTCTGCCTTGGGCGTCTCTATGGCACCGTCCGAGCCGCAGCCAACTTCTCCATAGCGGAGAGGAAGCGTTGATTTTCCTCGTCAGTTCCGGTCGAGATGCGCACGCAGGCAGGCAGACCAAACGCCGTTAGCGGCCGGACGATTATTCCCAGCTTCAGAAGTTCCAGTGTCAAGTTGCCGGCTGCCTGCTGGCTCGGGAAAACAGCCATTACGAAGTTGGCTTCAGACGGCACAACTTCAATTCCAAGGCCTCGCAGTGATTCGCTCAGAAACCCCATTCCGCGGGCGTTGAGCTCGAGGGAGCGGTGGAGGAATTCCCGGTCGGTAAGAGCACCGATCCCGGCTGCCTGAGCAAGTGTACTCGGCTCGAATGGAAGCTTCACCTTGAGCAGATTCCTAATCAGCTCATCGTGAGCGAAACCGTATCCGATGCGGATCCCGGCCAGACCGTAAATTTTGGAGAAAGTCCGCAGAGTGATGACGTTGTCGTAGCGGTAATACATCGAATCAGGATAGAGAGGGTTGTCCTTGGCGTATTCGAAGTACGCCTCGTCCAGAATGATCAGCACACGCTCGGGAATATGCTTGTAGAAGGCGTCGAATTCCTGCTTGGTAAAGATTGTCCCCGTGGGATTGTTGGGATTCGCGAGGTAAATGATCTTGGTCCGCTCGTTGACTGCTTCGGCCAGCGCGGTCAGGTCATAGTGCCACGAATTGTAGGGAACAGTCCTGTATTTCACACCGCGCGATCTGGCCAGCACCTGGAAACCGATGAACGCGGCTTCAGTGGTAAGGACCTCGTCCTCGTCGCAGAGGAAGGTTCTGATTATGTTGGACATGATCCCTTCGGAGCCGCTGCCGACGATGACGTTATCGACACGGAGGCTGTACTTTCGCGCCAACACCTGGCGTAAATCCAAACCGCCGTTCGGATAGCGGTTGAGGTTTGTGAGACGCTCTTTCATTGCCTGGATTGCCAGCGGAGAAGAGCCGAGAGGGTTCTCGTTTGAGCACAGCTTCGCGACTTGCGTGATCGCGTATTCCTGCCCGACCTCTTCAACACTGCGTCCGGCTATGTAAGGCTGCAATGATTCGATGTATGGGGGTACAAGTGGCATCAATGGATTATATCAAAACTCTTAGAGGGGTTCGGAACCCAGCCGATTGGGGATTTACGAATGACGAATGACGATTGAATACTCACTCAACCATCCTTCATGGGGACACTAAGATGTTTCATGGAATGCGGAACAAAGGTGCAAGGTGGAGGGTCTCTCGGAAATAGGAAATCTGCCGGGCGGGAGAAATCCTCAAGACCATTGTCAATCATGGGCCGGAATCGCTATTCTCAGGAGCATCAGACTGCCGTTTATGCGGCTGAAAGTCACCACTCGGGAGATGTTCTCATGACAGCATATGTCGCCCTTCTCCGAGGGATCAATGTCGGCGGCAACAAAAAGGTTGCGATGGCCGACCTCCGCTCCCTTGGAGCCCGGCTCGGCTTCGTGGATGTAAAGTCATTGCTCAACAGCGGCAATCTCGTATTTCAGGGCGGGGGACAGCCGACAGCACGCCTTGAAAGCCTTCTTGAGTCAGAGACACAGCAACGCCTCGGCCTGCAAACGGATTTCTATGTCCGCACTGCGCCGGAATGGGAACAGGTCATCGATGCCAATCCGTTCCCCGCGGAAGCGCTCAGCGATCCCGGTCATTTCGTTGCGATGTTTCTCAAAAGACCTGTCGGTGCCAAAGAGGTGAAGGCATTGCAGGCGGCCATCACGGGCCGGGAGGTTGTCCGCGGGGCCGGTAGAGAAATCTACCTCATCTTCCCTGACGGCATCGGTCGCTCACGCCTTACAAACGCCGTCATTGAACGCAGGCTTGGCTCACACGGAACAGCTCGCAATTGGAATACGATACTGAAGCTGGGTGCGCTCCTGCGCGGTGTCAGGCCTTGAGAATTTTCAAGCTGCCTCTCGAATTTCCTCACCGGTGGAACACGGTGCAGCATGGCCGCAAACAAAGGATTTTGGCGTTCCTTCGCGTCTTAGGTCCGGCGCAAGAATAAATTCACATTTTGGCGCGAGCACCGTCGCGCCTGCGGCGCTCCTGGGGCGGGCAGATGCGAGGCGCCGCGACGCAGGCGATATCGGTGTGTATCGTCGAGGAGCGGCAACGAAGCAGATGCCCGCCCGCCGCCGCGCCCTTTCAGGCTGCGGCCCGCAGGCCCGCTGGCGTTGTTGCTCACTCCTCACATACCACCCCGGGTATAGCTCGTCGCTCGCGCCTCGCCAGCGG
>DASQID010000581.1:0-12160 GCA_035631775.1 Acidobacteriota bacterium | reverse complement strand
GTGGACACTTTTTTTGCCGAGGATGGAGTCACGGTGCGACGTGGGCCGGTCCTGAGCCGCTATGTGGCGAATGACCGTGAGCTCAAGGCGCCATTCTATCTTAACTGGAGTGTCGGATGGGAACAGAGACTGCCCGGGAGTTTCTACATTCGTACCAATTGTATCTGGAAGCGCGGGCGGCACGGCTGGTCCTACGATCTGGACGCTGACACTGCTGAAGAAAGCGTATATAGACTCACGAGCGTGCGACGCGACCGCTATTCCTACGTCGAGTTCACACTCACCCGAAGATTCCGCGAGAAGTATCCCTGGCTGCTGTCTTACACGCGCTCGAGCTCACGCTCGTCGGCGGTCGTTGATTTCTCGCTGGACAGTCCCGTGTTCGGGAGGCAGGGAGGTGGGCCACTCGACTGGGATGCTCCCAACCGCCTGATATCCTGGGCGGCGCTGCCGCTCCCTCGCTTTCAGAAATACCTCCTTTCCTACTTCGTCGAATGGCACACGGGATTTCCGTACAGCGTGGTGAATGACAACAATCAACTCCTCGGGCAACCGAACCGGCTTAGGTTTCCGGAGTACTTCTGCGCCAACCTTCACGTCGAACGCCGGTTCCGCTTCTGGCATTATGAGTGGGCCTTCAGGGGAGGCCTCAACAATATCACGGGACGCTATAATCCCACGGTGGTCATAAACAACATCGACTCCGAATATTTTGGAAGCTTCCGCGGCGGGCAGGGCCGGGTTTTCAATGGCCGCATCCGATTCCTCGGCCGTAACTGAGCCCTCGGCTGCTGTGGGTTCCGATCGAACTCTCAGGGCCTGTGCAAATATAACTTCATGTCCTGTGGCGCCGGCCATCAGACCGGAGCGCGTCGCAACCAGAGGCTGCAGTCGGGGTCTGATGACCCCCACCGGATATGAATGCAATCCGTCGCCTGGGGGTCCCGCACCTCCTCAGGCCGCCTTGGGGGCGATTCGGAATATTGCGGTGTGGCAGACAGTTTCCAGACAGTGTCCGGAAGCAAATATCGCGAGATCGAGGACGATAAAGTGGTGCCCGCCGCGTTCGAATTTATCCAGCACCCGTCCACGAGTCTCGACGAGGCACTCCCGGTCCTGCAGATGGTAGTTTTGAATTGCGCTGGAGACGTGAATCCAAGGCCCGAGGGCGTAATTTTCGGCAAGGATCAGATTCGCTTGAGAAAGCAGCCAACCGGGGTGGAGAATCTGATGGTAAACGGGGTGATGATCGCGAATCGATTTCTGGCAGTACTCCCAGTGAATATTCCAGGTGAACTCGGATGTAACAGGTGTGAGGCACTCTCCTGTTTTCAGAGTTTCAAGTGACAGAGGGCGTTTTGGCTTACCGTGTCCGGCCGGGTAATCCTCAAGGGTAGGTTCCGGTCTGGGTGTCTGTGTCGGCAGTCGCGCGGTGCCGATCGAACACGTAATCCCGTGGTTATTGATTGCCTGCAGATCGGCGCAGAGTGTTCCCTCTTTACTGATTGACGCCAGGGAGCCAGTAACTCTCACTTCTTCTCCCTCATAAATCGGGTGAACGAAGCGGACTTCCGCGTAGCCCCGCTCGAGCCATTCCTTACCCATGAACCCGACGAGACTGCGGCACATATAGGCGAATATCGACGTGCCCGGCACCAGACCGGCGCGAAAGCCGTGGCGCCGGGCATGCTCGTCGTCGTGAATAAGGTTGTTCGAGCCGACGCCGTTGTTGTAAGCCTTTACCCGGTATTCCGGAAGAAGAGAGCCCAAAGCGTAAAGCATGAGGACGAGCCTCCGCCTTTCAGGGCGCGAAGTTTCTTGGGGACTGCTTTAGGGCCGGTGTCACAAAGAAAGTGCCGGTTGCTGATGCAATCAGTCTGCCTTTGTCGTCGTGGATCTCGCCAGAAGCGTATGCCGTCCGGCGCGACATATTGCCGACTCGAGCCGCGCACCTCAGCCGTCCCTGTGTGACGGGGCGGAAAAAACAGATGTTGAAAGACAGGGTTGCACACCCTTTGCCCTTCGGGATCGCACCAAATACGGCACCGCCGAGGGTTGTGTCGAGCATCGACGCCAGCACGCCACCGTGCACCCTTGCCGCCACAGAAAGATGATGCCTGGACAGCTCCATTTCCGAGGTGCAGGTGCCGTCTGCATTGAGGTTGACGGCCAGGCCTATCAACTGGGTGAATTCGGCAACCTGAGTGTCTTCCATGCCGGCCCTTCGACTCCCTGCCTCAAAATACCACAAAAAGTTGCCATCATCAGCAAGTGGGTGTCAGGTCTTGAAAATTTCATTTCGCGCACATGCACTCGGCCAGGGAGGAGAGTTGGGAGCAAGAATGAAATTTTCAAGACCCGGCACCGCATTCTGCAGCCCCAGGTAGTATATGATCAATCCACAGACTGGAGGCGAAATGGCCGATTTTGAAAATATCAAGGCCGGACTGAGCGCCGAACGCAGTTTCACGGTGGATGAGCGGTTGACGGTCTCGCACCTGAAGCGGCCGGTGCTTGGAACTCCCATGATGATCGGATTGATGGAAATCGTCTGCATGGATATGGTGCAGCCACTGCTGCCTCCTGGATACACCACCGTGGGATACGAGGTGCACGTCAAGCACAAGGCGGTCGCGTTGCTTGGTGCCCAGCTGAAGGTCTGGGGAAAAGTGCTCGAGGCCGAGGGCAGAAAGCTACTCTGTGAAGTCCGTGTGACTGAAGGTGCGAAGACTATCGGCGAGGGACTCCACAGGCGCACAATCGTTCCGGTCTTCGGGTAACCGAAATGCACGACTTCTGGGCGCACGCCGCTGCCTTCGTCTGGGGACCGATCACGGTTGTAGTCCTCATGGGTACCGGAATTTACCTGACCTGCAAGCTTCGCCTCACACACTTGCGCAATTTCAAGCTTGCCTGGAGGTATGCCGCGCAGGGCACTGCGGCACCGTCGGACTTGGACACCCCAGGTGAGATCTCTCCCTGGCAGTCAATGATGACCATGCTTGCGGGAGCCATCGGCAATGGGAACATAGCCGGGGTCGCAACAGCCATCGCCACGGGCGGTCCTGGCGCCATTTTCTGGATGTGGGCGAGCGGTCTGGTCGCGATGGCTACGAAATACAGCGAGGCCGTTCTCGGATTCCAATACCGGGACATCCTGGAGGACGGCTCCGTTACCGCCGGCCCCATGTACTATCTCAAAAAGGGGGTGCGGTCTCCTATATTGGCCTGGATTTTCGCGTTTCTTGCAGGCATGGCGGCCATGACAACGGGCCCGCTGGCGCAGACCAACTCAATGGCCCTTGTGCTCAATACGGAGTTTCACATCCCCAAGTGGGTCTCTGGATTCAGCATCTCCGTCGCCGCATGGCTGGTGGTCATCGGCGGCCTCCGCAGCATAGCGCGTCTAGCCGAAAAACTAGTGCCGCTGAAGATCATTCTTTACGTGGGCGGATCCCTTTACGTCATCCTCGCGAATTTCCGGATGATTCCCTACACCCTGCGTCTGATTTTTGCCCACGCATTCACGCCGACGGCTGCTCTGGGCGGTTTTGCGGGCGCCTCCGTTCTGCTGGCGGCGCGGCTTGGAGCGGCACGAGGACTCTATGCCAACGAGGCGGGCTTGGGCACGGCTGGAATGGCATACGGGGCGGCAAAGAGCAGGGACCCCATCCGTCAGGGATTGATCGCGACCGTCGACGTGTTTGTGATTACGTTCATCACCTGCACGATGACCGCACTTGTTGTCACCGTCAGCGGCCGATGGTCCGGGGAACTGACCAGCACGGCAATGGTGGCATCGGCCTTCAACAGCAGGATCCCCCTGGTCGGGGGTTGGATGGTAGCCGCCAGTTCGTTCCTTTTCGGATATTCCAATCTCGTCGGTTGGTCCTACTACGGGGAAGTCTGCTTCCGGTATATTTTCAGCAAGCGCATCGTGAGGGTCTATGCTTGGCTTTACTGCGCCCTGATTTTTGTGGGTGCTGTTGCGGAAGTCAGGACTGTGTGGGACTACGCCGACACGATGAACGGCCTGCAGATATTTCCCAACCTCCTCGCAGTTATCCTTCTGGCTCCCCAGGTCGCTGTATTGACGCGGGACTATTTTCGGCGTCGGGAGGGTTAGGAGGACTGAGGCGCCAGGCTTGCGAGGTACCCGACTGAAAACGTGATTACGGTTCCGATCAGTACGTACCATGTCCAAGCGATCGTGCTGAAGTACCACACTCCCAGCATCGAAAGCAGCCCGACGGCCATACCGAAGATGGCCCCTCTCTCGTTGGCCCGCCTGGTCAGGATTCCAAGCAGAAAGACTCCGACCATGCTCCCGTACGTTATACCGGCAATGGTGAGACCAGTTTCCAGAACTGATTTCACATGGCGGGAGAGAATTGCGAGGACGACCAGCAACACTCCCCAAAATACTGTCATCCAGCGGGAGACTCGAAGCTGATCCGTGACACTTGCATCTTTCCTGACGAAAGGCCGGTAAAAATCCACCACTGTGGTCGATGCGAGTGAATTGAGTGCACTGCTCAGATTTGACATTGCCGCGGCAAGGATCGCAGCAATCATCAGCCCCGAAACGCCATGAGGTAGATGGCGGACCACGAATGACGGAAATATCTTGTCCTGATCCGCAGGGACCATCTCCGCTGGATGGTAGAGGTAGAAGCTGAAGAGCATGATCCCTACGAGGAGGAACAGGCCAAACTGAAAAAAGATAACCGCCCCGCTCGATAGGAGGGCCAATCTGCTGTCACGTTCGTTCCGGGCCGCAAGAAGCCGCTGCACGATGAGTTGGTCCACGCCGTGGCTGGCGGTGTTCAAGAATGCTCCGCCGATCACCCCGGCCCAGAAGGTGTACGGAATGTGGATGTCCGTCGAGAAGTTCCACAGCGTCAATTTGTGTCCGGCATTGGCCAGCACTCCCTGCCAGCCGCCGGGAATCAATCCAAGAATCACGAAGAAGGCCACCAGCGTGCCGGAAATGTAGATGAAGAGCTGGACCACGTCGGTCCAGATCACCGCCGTCAGTCCTCCTTCAAAAGTGTAAAGCAGCGTCAGAGCGGAGATGATGAGGATCGACCAAATGCTGCCGGTGCCCAGGACAATTCCCACCACAGTTGCGATGGCGACGACACGGACGCCCTCGGCCAGCGCCCGGGTCATCAGGAACATGCTCGCCGTCGCATGCTTGATGTTTGAACCGAACCTGCGCTGCATGAGTTCGTAGGCAGTGTACATCTCTCCCTTGAAGTACGCTGGAATCAGCACCAGGCTGATAAACACCCGTCCGACTAGGTAACCCATCACGAGCTGAAGGAAGGAGAGGTTTCCCAGGTAGGCGATGCCGGGTGTGCCGATGATTGTGAGAGTGCTCGTCTCCGTCGCCACGATAGACAACGACAGCGCCCACGCCGGTATGGTTTTTCCACCCAGGAAGTATGTGTGAATGGACTGCTGCCTTTTGCGAAAATGCACGCCGAAGAGCGTTATCGCGATGAGGTAAACGATGACGATCGATCCGTCGATCCAGTTGAAACCCACGGATGCCTCCTCTGAAGCGCGCACACGAATATCTCAACCGAAGCGCAAAAGCAATGCATTTGTCCGAAGACACTCGTGGGTGCGGCCGTCAGCCAAATAGCTGTTTTCGCGGACGCGACCGACATGCTAAGCTCTTCGGATCATATGCTGCCAAGGAGAGGTCACAAGAAAGTGAAAGTCTTGATTGCAGATTTAGGCATAGTTGTCTCGCTATTCCTCGTTTCCACCGGTGTTGGCCACGCCCAATCCAGCCCTCAAAAAACTCCTCCGAAGTCATCCACCGCCCCAGCGCAAGCCGCAAAAGAGGCGGCGAAGGAGCCGGAGGAGGTAATTCCATCGCCCGGGCCGGACGCCCTGTTTCCGGCTGTTGTGGCGCGGGTTAATGGCAAGGCCGTGCTGGGGCGAGATCTCGAGCAAAGGATTCAAGCGGAGCTGGCCACCATCGGAAGTCCGGCCTGGAAGAATCTGCGCGAAGACTACCGGCAGCAGTTGACCGGTCAATCTCTTGGATCGTTGATTGCCAATGAACTTCTGTACCAAAGAGCAACTGAGGCAGGAATCAAGGCGTCCGACACCGAGGTTCAAGTGGAATTCGCCAAGGTGGCCAAGACATTTGCGAGTGACGCTGAGATGAACATGCAGTTGGCCAACCGGGGACTGGATCGCGCCGCCCTGAACAAGGAGCTGGCTCGAAGCTTGGTGGTGGCGAAGTATGTTCAAGAGAACATTACGAAAAAGATAGTGGTGTCGCCCGTAGATGCGCAGCAATACTACTCTGCACACACCGAAGAGTTCCGCCATCCCGATCTGGTGCGGACCAGTCACATTCTGATCCTGGTGCCTGCTGCCGCCACGGAAGATCAGAACAGAACGGCGCGGCAGCGGGCGGAGGCGCTCCTGGAGCGTGCCAGGAAAGGCGAGGACTTCGCAAAGCTGGCAAAGGAAAACTCCATGGACGGCTCAGCAAGCCAGGGGGGTGACATCGGGTTTGTCCCGAAGGGACGGCTGGCGCCGGAGTATGAGCAGGCGGCCTTTTCCCTGCCGGTGGGCGGCATCAGTGACGTGGTCCGCACCCAGTTCGGCTATCACGTCATCAAAGTCACGGAGATAAAGAAGGAAGGGATTTCGACGCTGGATGAAATCCGCTCCGATCTCATCGAATTCATGAAGAATCAGAGAGCCCAGTCGGAGCTGGGGAAGCACGTAAGCGATCTCCAGACTAAGGCCAAGATCGAAATCTACATCCCGGTCGGAACGCCGCAGGCCCCCGGCGCAGCTACAACTTCATCCCCCCGTCCATGATGACAGCCTGCCCGGTCATATAGCGTGCATCATCGGAAGCGAGAAACAGTGCCAGGGCGGCGATCTCCTCCGGTGTGGCTATGCGCCCCATGGGTTGGCGTGCTATGAATGCCCGCCTTGCCTCCTCAGGATCCGGCGAGTCTGCAATTCTTTGACGCAAGGAAGGCGTGTCCACCGTGGCGGGGCATATGCAATTGACGCGAATCCCATCTTTGACAAAGTCCATTGCCAGGCTCTTCGTCAAACCGATCACTCCGGCTTTGGAGACGGAATAGGCTCCGCGATTAGGAACCCCCGTCGGCCCCGCAATAGAGGACATGTTGATTATCGTCCCCCCGCCCTGGCGCTGCATGACGGGCACGGCAGATCTGCAGAGCAGGTACATAGACTTCAGGTTAATGTCGATCGTTCTCTGCCATTCCTCCTCCGTGCAGTCCACCAGACTCCCGTTCAGAACTATGCCGGCGTTGTTGAAGAGAATGTCGAGCCTGCCGAACCGGGCCATCGTCTGCGTCACAATTGATTTGCACAGGTCGGGGATGGACACGTTGCCGACGATGTCCAGCAGGATGACGGAAGTCTGCTCGAGTTCCTCGACAAGCTTCGATAAGGTCTCCTCGTTTACATCCACTAGGACCAGCCGCGCTCCCTCCTTGGCAAAAAGCCGCGCGGAAGCCTCTCCGATACCTGCAGCAGCGCCTGTTATGATTGCCACTCTCCGCTCCAGTTTCACCCCGGCCTCCGCTCCTTGGTTTGCATGGTATAGTGAACCGTTCGCCGGAGACAATTTGTTTATAGCAGTGTGATCCGAATTTCTTGGCTTCTCAGCAGGTGTGCCAGGAAATCTCAGGAGTCCTGGAGGATCCTACATGCGACTAGCCAGCTTGTCATTGAAGAACAGGACGTGTCTTGGCCTGGTTCTCAACGAAAGGGTTCTGATACTCAACGAACTCGCCAAGCTGGATCCGGCGAACTGGGAAGCGTTTGCCCATTTCAAGGACGTCTCCCCTCTCTGGGCGGAGTCAACCCGAAACGTGATTGCCGGAATCCATGCGCGAATCCTGGCGGATGGCGTTCCACCGGACTGGGAGCCATTTTGCGTAAGGCCGGATCAGTGCAACTGGCTGCCTCCGGTTACCTTGCCGGAAAAGATAATCTGCATCGGATTGAATTACAGCGACCATGCCGCAGAGTCCGGCCTGGCGCTGCCGAAGGAGCCTGTGATCTTCAGCAAGTTTCAGAACGCCCTTATGGGAGCCTCGGGTCCCGTCATCATCCCTGCGAACTCTACCCAGGTCGACTATGAAGCTGAATTGGCAGTCATCATAGGAAGAAAGTCGAAGCGAGTCTCGATTCAGGATGCGATGACGTGTGTTGGAGGATACACAATTCTGAACGATGTCAGCGCACGGGACTGGCAATTCCGCACGGGTCAGTGGCTGTCTGGGAAATCCTTCGACACGTTTGCTCCTTGCGGCCCCTGGCTGGTCACGCCCGATGAAGTCCAGGACCCACACGCTCTCGGGATTCGTCTCTCGCTTAACGGGCGCACCATGCAGGATTCAAATACCCGCAACCTGATTTTCGGCGTGCCGACGCTCATCAGCTATATCTCCCATCTCCTCACCCTTCGGCCCGGAGACATCATTTCAACCGGCACTCCCGCAGGGGTAGGTTTTGCCCGGCGTCCACCCGTCTTCTTACGTCCCGGCGACGTGGTGGAGATCGAGATCGACAAGCTGGGGAAAATGCGTCACGCCTGCATCGCGGAGTAGACGTTCCTCCGAACTGGTCGTGATTTTTGAGATTCTTAGCGATCTTTGCGCCTTGGCGGTCAGCTTTTAATGGCAGCCGCTAAGACGCCAAGAACGCTAAGGGCTGGCGCAAGAATAAATTCACATATTGGCGCGAGCACCGTCGCGCCTGCGGCGCTCCTGGGGCGGGCAGATGCGAGGCACCGCGCCGCCGGCGATATCGGTGTATATCGTCGAGGAGCGGCAACGAAGCAGATGCCCGCCCGCCGCCGCGCCCTTTCAGGCTGCGGCCCGCAGGCCCGCTGGCTTTGTTGCTCGCTCCTCACATACCACCCCGGCTATAGCTCGTCGCTCGCGCCTCGCCAGCGCGCCTGGAGGCCAGCAGCAAAATGTGAAGTTATTCTTGCGCCAGCCCTAAGTACGCGAAGCTGCCGGATCATTAACATCTAATGGTTTTTCAACGCGCGATCGATTCTCTTTGGGGGATAGTACATTGTTTCAGGAGTCGGAGTCTTGACAACGTCTCACGGTGTTCCGGAACACGCTGCCTCTTTCAGATCGCGTTTGAAGGAGACGATGCTATTGCACGTGGCCAATGCTCAAGGATTGATGCAGTTGTTGATGAAGCAGCGAAATGGAATGCCGTGGTCCGCCGAGGACAGGGCAGCACTCAGATGCCATTTGAGGCAAATGGGCAAAGCCCTCCCCGCCTTTGGTGTCTTCTCGTTGCCGGGGGGGATGGTTCTCCTCCCTCTCCTGGCAGTGATTCTCGATCGGCGCAGAATCCGCAGGGCAAGTCACGCTACAGCCGGCTCGGTTCAGCGGCCACAATCGCGTTAGCGTCCTCCGATGGTGGCGAATTGCGGCTCTCTTCCGAGCACGGATTGCACTCTCGGGATAAGCTTCGATCCGCGCAGGTACCAGAGCTCAATGTGCGTGGGAAGGTCCACTCGAGCTCGACGGTCCAATCCAGACTGTCTGGATATTCACAAACTCGCGGATGCCGAACTCCGAGAGTTCGCGGCCGTAGCCTGAACGCTTAATTCCTCCGAATGGCAGCCGCGGATCTGACGCCACCATTCCGTTCACGAAGACCTGGCCGGCTTCGATCTTCCGTGCGAGTCGGCGCGCTGTCTCGAGGTCGGACGTCCACAGATTTGAGCCAAGACCGTAGGGAGATGTGTTTGCGATCTGCACGGCTTCAGTTGCATCCTTCGCCTTCATCATCGCCGCCACGGGGCCGAACACCTCTTCGCACGTTGCCGGAATGCCGATGCGCGCGTCTGTGAGGACGGTCGGCTCAAAGAAGTATCCCCTGCCGGGAATGCGCTTGCCGCCGAAGACTAGCCTGGCTCCCTGCTGCACCGATTCTTGAACCTGGCGTTCCAGCCCGTCGATGAGATCATTGCGAGCCAGAGGGCCGATCTGCGTTGCCCGCTCCATCGGATTGCCTACCTTCAAGCCGCGCACAGCCTCGACGAAGCGCTCCTGAAACTCTGCAAAAACAGGCTCCACAACGATGAATCTCTTGGCCGCGATGCAGCTTTGCCCCGTATTCTGATAGCGGGCGCGCACACCGGCACTGACCGCGGCGTCGAGATCGGCGTCCTCCAGGACAATGAATGGATCCGAGCCGCCGAGTTCCAGTACTGTTTTTTTCAAGCAGCGCCCGGCCTCCGAAGCAACACTGCTGCCTGCGGCCTCACTTCCGGTCAGTGTGACTGCCGCAATGACCGGGTCCCGAATCAAGCCCCGCACCAGCGGACTCGGAACCAGCAGGGTACGGAACGCTCCCTCAGGAAAACCCGCCTCCCGAAAAACATCTTCAATCGCCAGGGCACACTGGGGAACATTGGATGCATGTTTGAGGATTGCGGTATTGCCGGCCATCAGAGCGGGAGCTGCGAAACGAAAGACCTGCCAAAACGGAAAATTCCACGGCATTACGGCCAGGATCGTGCCCAGCGGCGTGAACTGGATATAACTTTCGCGAGCGTTGGATGTGCGAACCTCATCCCTGAGAAATCCTTCGGCGTTTTCCGCAAAATATTCGCAATTCCAAGCGCATTTCTCCACCTCCGCTTCGGATTCCGCTATGGGTTTCCCCATTTCGGCCGTGATGGTGGCCGCAAGGTGAGGCTTTTTCCTGCGCAGACAGTCTGCGGCTTTGAGCATCAGCTCCGAGCGATGTGCAAAAGAGATGGTCCGCCACCCAACGTAGGTGCGTGATGCCATGTCGAGCGCATTTCTAGTGTCCGCATCTGAATGGGTTTCGAATTCACGTAAGACTTCCTCGGTGGCCGGATTGATCGATTGGATTAGTGAACGGACTGAAGCCATGCCTTATCCCCCCGAACAAAATCTGCCACAAAAACTCACGAATTCCACGAACGAATAATTTGCAGGGATACGGTTGCCTGTCTTAGCGCCTTTGCGTCTTAGCGGTGGCTTTTTAGAAAGCCACCGCTAAGGCGCGAAGACGCGAAGGAACGCGGGACCCAATTTGATTGCGGCGATGCCGCTCCGGGTAATTCGTGCAATTTGTGCCAGATCTGGGCTCTAGGCGCATTCCGTTACTGTGCGCGTGGTGAGGTGATCCCGCAGAACATGGCTACCTATTTTCTTGCCCAAAAACACCTTCGACTCACGGTTATCGCGTGCATCGGCGTGAAATTTGAGTATGTCGAAGCGCAGGTGATCCAGCGCCGCTCGCATTGGATAGAACTTGTTCTTGGTCTTGACCACAAGCATCTGGTAGCCGCGAAGGTGCGCCCACTCCTCCTGCTGCTCGGTGAGTGCGCGATAATGTCCCTGCCCGCGCCATGGCTCCCGCGTTGCCCCCAGCCAGCTGTAGAAGATCTTTCCGGCTGAAAAGTCCACGCATTCCGCGAGTTGATCCACAAGCTCTATCAGCTTCGGATCGCTTTCGTGAGCGCGCAGTTCGTGGCCCACCTTGAACGCCACCGGATAGTACCCTTCGCCATCTTCCGACGGTGCCATGGAGATCAAAATGAGATGTTCCCTGTCGCCCAGGCGCTGAATGATCTGGTCTGCCGATTTCTTTCTATTCTCGAATTCGGCGAAACATTCTTCAATATACTGGACCTCCAGTGCGCCCTGTTCCAATCTGTATTGGCGTATGAGGTGCAACATGGCTCCAACTGAATCAAGAGGCTCCGGCGTTGGGATTTCTCATCATGCGGAGGGCCCAGGCCGAGACCTGATTGTTAGGGTGACTGGTGCGCTCAGCTATCCCTTAGGGCAGGCGCAAGAATAAATTCACATTTTGGCGCGAGCACCGTCGCGCCTGCGGCGCTCCTGGGGGCCAGCAGCAAAACGTGAAGTTATTCTTGCGCCAGCCCTTAGTTCTAAACTCCTAGCTTAATCCAAGGCCAGGCTTCATGTCCAAATCCTTCTGGACTAACATAATATTGGGTGGAATCAGGGCCTGAGGAGCCGGCGTCATTAGATGCATGCGGCTCGCGTGAACGCCGTGGAAAGCGACGGAAGGCAGCTTACACGTTTTCCTGCCAAGCGGGGAGGAAGCGCAAAGA